>CAMCFM010000155.1 GCA_945874095.1 Candidatus Kuenenia stuttgartensis | reverse complement strand
GATGGTACGAGCAATACGGTCATGTTCTCTGAACGATCCAAAGGCTCTGCTTCCTTCTCAGCTCCATCCAAAAGCGATAGCGTGATTGGACCTTCGTATACGATGACATTCAATCCATTGATTGATGCCGATACGATGATGACAAACTGTAATAAGTCGTTCCCAAACAGTGCTTATTTCTATCAGCACGGCCGATATGCTTCGAGCCCAGGGTTCGGATTGCAATTCTCGGATGGTTGGGGATATGGCTGGTACATCTCCACCCTTTACAATCACGTGGCACCACCGAACTGGAAGGGTATCGATTGTGGAGTCGGTTCAAGCCTTGTCGATGCACCTAGCGAACATGCCATTGTTTCGGCACGCAGCTCTCACCCAGGTGGTGTGAACAGCTTGTTTGCCGATGGGTCTGTGAAGTTCATGAAAGACTCTATCGCCGTGAATATCTGGCGAGGTCTGGGTTCGCGTAACGGCGGCGAAGTGATCAGTGCCGACTCCTATTGATTCCGTTTGAAATCCAAACTGAACACCCGGATCGAGCTTCGATTCGGGTGTTTTTGTTCCATCCATAGATAATCCGCAACCGGAGAATTTTTGTGAGAAATGTATCGATACTGGTCCTGAGCATGGTCGCCATTTTGCCAACTCTATCAGGCTGTGGCAAATCGGATGTTGTTGTGACAGAAGTGGCCAAGTCCAAGGCTGGCCTCAATGGTGGAATTGCATTTCCTTTACCTGAGAGTCAGGGGCATGCAGAGCTAGTTGTAGAGCGTGGGAAGCCTGGTCAGCCTGTTGTGATCGCCGTTTATCTGCTCGACGAAACCGCTACAAAACCAATGGCAGGTAAAGCGTCCTCCATCAAAGCCAACCTGCAATTACCAACCGACCCCGAGCCGAAGTCAGTTGCATTTACGGAAAAGCCTAAAGCAGGTAGTAAACCATTGATCGGGACACGATTTGCAACCGCTCCTGGGGCTTACGATTTCGACGAACTCAAGGGCGATATCTTTGTGACCATTGATGGCAAGGAGCTGACAGTTCCATTCGCATTGCGATGATTTTGATGAAGTTCCAAAGGTCAGACCATGCCTACTTTTCTTCGGATGAACCACTCAAGTGAGATCACGCTGACGAAAAGCAGAAGCAAGGGCCAGTTATCCCAAAGCCGGAATTCTTCCTGACTTTCAAACTCGCGGAATTGCCGAAGGTCGAGTGTTTTCAACTCCTTCAGCAATTCCTCGGGTTTTAATACTTTACCACCGGTGGCTGTTGCAATCGCAGATAAGAGGCCTGGATCGGCCGTGGGTGCCTCAAGTTCTTTATCGTTTTGAGAAACAAGAAAACGGGCAGAATCTTCACCAATGGCCTGTCCATTGACCCGCCCGACCACGGTGAGACGATACTCTCCGCGATTGCCCCTGGCCAGATATGTACCCTGGGCGTCGGAGTCCTGAACAAAGACATTGACAGGCTCTTTTGAAGCTGTTGATGGAGGTTTTGTGGGATCTGGAGCGGATAGGATTTCAGCGGGATTTTCTTCGATGCGTTCCACGGTGGTTTCAAAGCTCACCCCTGCGATCGGCTCGCCTTTGGGGGTTCGGGCTTTGGCTGAAAAATCCAGCCGGCCACCTTGGGCAATCCTTCTCTGGTCGAGATTCACAATGATCGGCTTTTCATCCTGATTCTCTTTATGAGCAAGCCAGAGAATGGTTTGTCGCCAGAAACGTCGGTGTGCCAGAGCATGATCCTGAGTGGTCCCAGGTGTCACACTGCCACGTGGCCAGACCCACGTTTCTCCACCAAATGCCAGAGATCGGCCTCTACCCAGATCCTGTGACACCAGCAGTGGTTTTTTATCGACAGTCTCCAGCAAGATCGCAGCGTTTGGCTTGATCGCTCCAAATTGATGGGTGCCAGGTACGGGCGGAAGGGCTTGCCACATGCGGCTTGATTCTGGAGCGGTAGGGGCGATTCGCGTAATGAAACTTTCGGCTGCGGCATTGGTTGGGACAATTCGAAGGCCGCCTTCAGGTTCGTTTTGAACCCCATTGGCCGGAATTTCAACTGGCAGGATACCGGCAACAGGAGTATTGGCCCAGGCTCCTCCACTGAATGAAAGGCGACCGCCGAGCATGAGCAGGCCTGCGCCTCGTTCCACGTTTGTTGCCATCTTCTGGATCTGATTTGGAGTCAGTACAGATGCTGGAGCATCCAGGATATAAACGTCGTATTTCCCTTGCCCTAATAACGATTCATCCAGCTCGCCTTCGCTGAGCGACGCCGGTTTCCTTAAAACCACCAAATCCACGCGAATATCGGGGGAAGCGTCCAAAGCTCTGGCGAGAAACCGATATTCCCACGAAAATGCTGGCCCTTGCACATAAAGCACATTGAGCCCACCTTTCAGGACCTTGATATAGGTTCCGATTTCATTGTTGGTGGTGGTCAGTTCGCCTTCCTGAGGGACAATCTTCAGGGTCAGTCGAATTTCGCCTTGCTTCTCGGGGCTGTAGGCCAGGTTGTTCAGGGCATATGGTTGGCCCTTTTCAGGGGCATCAAACTGGGTGGTGGCGACCGGTTCGGGCCTGCCCTCTTCAAAAAGCTGAGCGGTCAGTTTCTTGCCCGGATAGCCTGTGGCAGTAACGGTTGCTTTGATTTGTAGCTGATTTTTTACGAATACGGTCGGACCAGTAATAAAATCTTTGACTGCAATGTCGCGAGGCCCTTCGCCGGGCGCTGCCGATCCAAAGGCCACAACATTCACGGGAACTCGCAGGGCTTTGAGCTTTTGAGCTGCCGTGAGCGGTGGGACACCTCCATTAGAGGCACCGTCCGAGAGCAGGTAAACTTCAGCCACCCGGCCTCCACCAAGTTTGGAAGGCCCTTCGTTTAAAGCATTTCCAATCGACGTTTCAGAGCCGTCGGGTTTGGGCGGCTTTTCGGGAACAAGGTCAGAAACGGTGGTATCAAAGGCTTGAAATGATGCTTCAAGCGGTGGCCCGATGCGCTTGACTTCGGCGTCGATATTTTTGACGAGTTCCGTGGCCAGATCCCAACGCGACCTTCCAGCAGCTTCGTCGCTCAGGGACATACTGCGACTTTTGTCGAGCTGAAAAAGTAAGAGAGCCGGGCGTTCGCGTTTGACAGTCAGGACTACGGTCGGCCTGAGTGCGGCAAAAAGAGTGATCAAAAGTGCGATCATTCGGAGGCTGAAACCGATGCGAGCAGGCCTTGTGAACGGCCCACCCGGCTTAAGTCGTTCACGATAAGCGGAATACGTCAGATAAATGACGAGAGATGCCGCGATGGTCCAGACAATCCAGCCACCGGCGGGCGAGAGCGAAATGTTCATGCGTTAGCCCCCTGCCCTTTGGCGACCATGGCTCCAGCATCGCCCAATTGCCCGTAAAACTTGTTGGCTAAATAGTTTTCAACCGTCAAAACGATCAATAAAAGCAGCATCAGCCAGGGAAAGAATTCGACACCGACGCGGGCCAGCCCCACGGCTTTTTCCAGTGAATCCGGGTCTTGGGCCAGCGCATATCCATCTTTCCCAAACACGGTATTGAGTTGATCGGGAGTCAAGATTCGGAGCTGACTTTCGGCGGCTGGAGGGTTTACGGAAAAGCCTGTCGACCGGGCTGCGTTATTCGGGCCACTGAGAGCGATACCCCAATGACCGATCAGATCAGGGTTTGTGATGATTAATCGAGAATCTTTGGGATCAATCGGGCGACGGTCACCCGGCCGATCACCAGGCCCTTTGACCAAGGCGGAGTTGAATCCTTTGGAGGGATCGAATGGAAAGGTGAGGTCAGTACCAGCCTCGACCACCGTGGGATCATCGGCTGTGTCGGCAAGGTAGGCAGTCATTCGGTTTACGACTTGTACGAACGCCCATGAGCGGGGGAAATCGTTCCAGGCAGAGGTATCGTTTGACGACGGTCGGCGCGAAAGAGGGGTGGTCCACATCAAAACCCGTCCTGAGACTGCGGCATCAAAAACCCGTTCGAGCAATGCAGGCTGACCATCCGAAATTTGAAGGAGTTCACGAGCACCCTCGATCCTGGCCATTTTTTCATAACGAAAGATAGGAACCTGAGTGAGTTCCGTCCGAAGTTCTTCTGCATATTGAGCAAAAATCGGGTGCGATACATCGGGCTTGGTGAGTTCGAGAGGCTCGTCCGATTTCAGGTCCACACGGTTGATCGGATCGGCTGGGAGCAGCTGTTTGGCCAGTGGACCGCTGTAGGAGTCTGGCTTGGAGCGGTCACCAATCGCTACGGCAACACCTAAGCCACTACGCACAGAAAGATTGAGCTGAGTCCAGAGCGAGTCAGGAATTTGGGCAACATTGTTGAAAATCACGGCTTGAGGGCGATCTTTTTCGCGCCTGAGACGGTCTTCAACCTGGCTGACTCGGAGAACTTCCACACGGAACGGCTGTGAGACACCCAAGTTCGCGTTATTGTTGCCTTTAACGGGATCCAACGCTTCGGAGAGGAACAGGGCATCTTGTTCCAGGTCGGTCACAATCAAAACACGAATCGGAGGCCTGACCATGACGGTGAAGTTGGCTATGTTATCGAACGGCATGGGGTCGTCGTCGCGAATTCGGATTTCGCCCTGGTGAAGTCCATCGCGGCCAGCGTCGAGCGGTGGAGTACGGAAAATGATTTCCTGATCGGCGTTGGCTGATAATTCAAACGCCTTTTGCTCACGCTTGCGGCCATCCACCCAAAGCTCCAGAATACGCGTGGTGGCAGGGCCCTGGTTGGTGATTTCAAGTTTGATATCAAGCGGTTCGCCGACCACGGCTGCAGCGGCATCGAACGAGAGATTGCGAAGCCCTACGTTGAGCGGTTCTGGCGGATTCAGGCGTAGTAAATAAAGCTGGACTGGGCTGGCTTTTTCTTTGTCGGCATCGGCGTTCTGGGGCCGGCTGACAGGCTTTTCGGATTCCAGTGAGTTTGTCGTAAGATCAGTCAGAACAAAAACTTCGCGCCGTGGCCGGTCAGATTTCATCACGCTTTTATAAGCGGCTTCAATCGCAGAATTCAGGGGTCTGTTTGCAGCCTTAAGTTCGAGCGACTTGATGCGTCCCTCAGCCGAGGCAGGCGACATGGGCGGAGTTTCGATCGGTTCGGCGGAATCGATCAGAAAAACCTGACTGCTGATCGGTGTTTCGCGAACCAGTTTGCTGGCAATCGCTTTGGCTTCCGTCAGGCGGTCGCGGTTTCGAGCGTCGGTCCACTGCATGGAAAGGCTGGTATCGACCACAATAGCCATAGCCGTAGGCACATTTGACTCGCCCAACGGGGCTGTCGTGTTACAGGTTGGCCGGGCCAGGCAAAGCGCCATGAGTGCGATGATGGCCATTCGTGATAATAAAAGGGCCCATTGGCGAATTCGTAGCCGGCGGGTGGTCTGTTTCTGGCGGGCTTTGAGCAGTCTCAGGGCAGGAAAGATGATGTGTTTCGGCTTTTGGCGCATCACCATGTGCAGAATCACCGGAATCGCAGCTAAAGCCACGCCCGCGATCAGTCCCAGATGCACCACCGAAAGATTCATCAGTTCGTCGCCTTAGTTCTTTCTGGGTCAACCTTTGCGTTGACGGCTCAGGAGATATCCCATCAGGGCCTTATCAAATGCCATCCCGGTGTGAAGCGGGACATAATCGACTCTGGCGCGGAAAAAGTCCTTTTTGTACTGGCTTCTGAACTCCTCGACGGCTTCCAGATAGTCGGCCCGAACGCCTAAGGCATCGACTGTGATGCTCTCGCCAGTTTCATTATCTTCAAGTTCGACGGTTCCATCGAATGGAAAAAGGGCTTCAGCCTCGTCCAGAATATGGAAGATGATCACCTCATGGCCGGAGTGACGTAACCTGTGGATGGCTTTGAGGATCGGGTCTGAGTCTGCCAGAAGGTCGGTGAAAATCATGATCAGGCTGCGATGCTTGACCATCTGGGCAATCTGACGAATCGAGGCGGGAATGTCTGTCTTTCCCGATGGCTGGAGTCGGGCCAAAACCGAAAGAATATTCGCCAGATGCGTTTTACGGCTCTTTGGAGGAAGGCTTTCGCGGACTTTTTCGTCGAACGCAATCAGGCCGACCGGATCCTGTTGCTGGACCATCAGATAACCAAGGGCGGCAGCCAGGCTAATGGCATACTCAAACTTTGTCAGTTCCTGCCTGTAAGTATAGCCCATGGAGGCAGATAAGTCCATGAGCAGGTAGCCCGTGAGGTTGGTTTCAGCCTGATAGCGTTTGATGTAAAACCGGTCCGTTTTAGCGAAGACGCTCCAGTCGATATCGGAAATGTTATCGCCGGGCGAATATTTCCGGTGTTCGCTGAACTCGACGGAGAAACCCTGGAACGGACTTGCATGGAGTCCAGAGAGAAATCCTTCGACGATAAACTTGGCGCGCAGGTCGAGCCTTGTGACGTTCCGAATGACTTCAGGCTTTAGGAATTTCTCAGCAGGATTGGCCACTTTGAGGGTTTCTTTGGATCAAGACAAACCATTCATGAGACTATACACAGGAAGAACTTATTACGATCTTTTGAAGATCATTCACTGGCGACAGGATCAGGATGGCCTGCTCTCGTACTTTGGAACTTCCGGTTCAGGCACTTCGCGAAGCAGTCTTGCGATAATACTGTCGGTTGTCTGCCCTTCAGCCTGGGCTTGAAAGTTGGTCATGACCCGGTGTCGCAAGACAGGGGCGGCGACTTTGCGGATATCGTCAAGCGAGACGCTGTATCGACCGTCCATGGCGGCCATGGCTTTGGCGCCGAGGATCAGGTTTTGACCGGCCCGGGGGCCTGCTCCGTTATCGACCATTTCTTTGATAAATGCTGGTGCGGTTGGGTCGGTTGGACGTGTGGCACGTACCAGCCGGGCAACATATTTGACAGCATAGTCGGAGACAGGAACGCTGGTGACCAGCTTTTGAAGGTTGATAATCGCTCGTCCTGAAAGCACTTTCGTCAGTTCGTGAGACTCGCCCCGGGTTGTGGCGGAGAGGATTTTTTCTTCTTCCTCAAGCGAAGGATAGCCGACTCGGATATCGAACATAAATCGGTCGAGCTGGGCTTCAGGCAGTGGGTAGGTGCCTTCCTGCTCGATCGGGTTCTGGGTTGCGATCACGAAAAACGGTTCAGGCAGTTTCATGGTCTCCTGCCCCACGGTCACTTCCCGTTCCTGCATGGCTTGAAGCAGGGCCGCCTGAGTTTTAGGCGGGGTCCGGTTGATTTCGTCTGCCAGAATGATGTTCGAAAACAGAGGCCCTTGAATGAAGCGGAACGAACGACGACCTGATTCCGGCTCTTCGAGAACATTGGTACCTGTGATATCGGAGGGCATCAGGTCAGGCGTGAACTGGATTCGTTTGAAGCCAACGTCGAGGATTTTTGCGAGCGAGCTGACCATCAGGGTTTTTGCCAAGCCTGGAACACCGACTAACAGGACGTGCCCGCGGGTGAAGATGGAGGCAAGGATCAGCTCGATCACATCGCTTTGTCCGATCACGACTTTGGAAAGTTCGCCGACCATGACGTCTCGTGAACGTTTGAATTCTTCGAGCAGTTGGCTGATACGGTCGCCTTGATTGGACATGGCAGGAATGCCTCTGGGCGTTCGGGCTTGATTCTATGCATTGAGGTGCGAATACAGTGACGCAGCTTCCATGAGCATATCCGGCACTTGAAATTGGGACAAGGGGCGCCATCTTTGAAAGTCGGCTTTTCCCCGGTCTGGCGTACGACTGAAACAGTTCCGTGAATTGGGCGAAATGAACTTGGGATGCTGGGTAGGGGGTTTAAAATTGATCAAATATAAAAAAAGGCGGCTGATCTTCTGTTTCCAGTAGACCAGCCGCATTTTTTTTCAGTTCAACCGCAATCGATTCTTATCGATGCGTCAGGCTTATCTTGCCGAACGTGCCGTCTTGCTCGACACGGTCTTCTTCGACACGGTGAACGTTGTTCCAGCCTGTACAATGTCGTTGTACTGAGTGACGCGTTCGGTGGCGAAGAACCAGTTTGGTACGCTCGCTGATGCGATGTCGATCAGTGTGTCCGTCGCTTGATCATTGAACACTGTCTGGAGCTGCCATGTGCTGGCCAGGCTGGTGTCGCCGACCAGTCTGTACTGGCTGGACGAGGCTGTGTTCAAGGTCTTGCTGACGGAGTTGAAGAGCAGGTCGGTTGTGACACCAATCCAGCTCGTCATGATCGTTTGCAGGCCTGTTTGCAGGCTTACATTTGGTATGGTGACAGGTATGGTGACAAAGTTGATGAAGCCGCCAATCAGGATGTCATATCCGGAACCGCCGTTGATCAGATCCTGGCCGTAATTGCCCACCAGAATGTCGTTGCCGGCCAGGCCCAGAAGCGTATCGTTGCCCGATCCGCCGTCCATCACGTTGGAT
>CAMCFM010000154.1 GCA_945874095.1 Candidatus Kuenenia stuttgartensis | reverse complement strand
TCAAATCATTTTATCGCAAGTCTAAAAATCTAAAACACTTACAAGTCGGAAAACGGCAGATAAAACTGTCAGAGAATTTGGCAGAAGACTTGGCTAAATGGTGTTCCGTGATAGCGGGCAGGGTTCCTCAGGAATCTTATGATGCGACTGCCAAAAACTATCTCTGACTCCTTCATTGAAAAGCATCTTCAAAACGTAATTTCTTAAACAGTTTGAGGAATTTGACTTGCATTCACTCATCTGGCCTTTAGAATCAGCCGAATTCCAAACGTTATAAAACGTAGGGAAGGGTGGGCACCGTTTCTATAGGCGGACCTACAGTTATCAGCAGAGATATTGCAACATCCTCCACGATAAACTCGATAAGAACCTTCAGCTGGACCTTTTGGATCCGCTCCACCAGAAAGATTTTTAGAGTACCAGTCGCTACACCACTCCCAGACAAGGCCCGACATATCGTGAATGCCCCAGGCGTTTGGCCTCCTAGACTTAACGACCTGCACCTTGTCACCAGAGTTTTCGGTATACCATGCGAATTGATTAAGCATTTGCTCATCATTTCCAAATGAATATCTTGTGACGCTGCCAGCGCGGCAAGCATACTCCCACTGTGCTTCAGTAGCTAAGGTTAAAACGTAGTCAGATGGGATAACATTCAACGCTTGAAGCTTTTTTGTCAGTTTAATTGCAAAAGCGGATGCATCGTCATGACTATGATGGTATGTCGGGTAATCGGGATCTATGCCGAATAATGGTGTCCAACGATGTTCATTCCCAGTCACTGCTTTCCAGAGCCATTGTGTGACAGGCGTCTCCATCATCCAGAATCCGTTTGAGATTTCAACATTAATCTGGTTTTCGTCAGACCTACGCCCAGATTCAGTTTCGGGACTGCCCATCTTAAATCGTCCTGGTGGACACCACCGAAAATCGATCCTTTCATTATCAAATAATAACGACTTCACATCACCAGCGTTAAGCCCTGACATCATTTGATGAGAACCTGAAGTATAACTGTGATTTGCAGGCTGGACACTCGTACCATAGAATTCCGATTCATTACTTCCATTGTGGCTTGATTTTAGAGCGAGGAAGCATTTTATTTGCAATTCTTTTACGGAATCCGATTGGAAACCTTTAGGTATCTTAAATAGTATTTCTAACGCAGAATCGAATTGAGAATTCCGATGTAAAGCAAAGGCTGATTCATAAATCTCGAGAATAGAGGCTTCACGATCAATCAATTTATCTCGCAAATCATGAAGTCTGGGGTCTTTTGACTTTAATACAATGCACTCTTCTACTTTCTTTAGCAAACCACTAAATCGTTTCTGTTTTAGATCTTCACGAATGACATCCATCAGCGCATGGTACTGATCGAGCTTAACTTGGGCCTCATCCTTGAGTTTAATAACTTCGGTATTGAATTCACTCGCTTCTATCAGGTGTAGATTTTGAATACAGGAGTCGTATTCTTGTTGTTCCAAAAGATTCCTGGCTTTTAGAAGTGCCTGATGATGTTGTGAATAAGAGTTGTTCTCTAGTTCTCGCAATTGCGCATACAAACGAATCATATCCGTTCTGTTTGGCTGTAAGACAAGAAGATTTTCCACCTCATGTATTAGCCCATCAAAATCCTGATGGTTCATACGTTCGCGAATGGCTCGATCCAGATGCTTCATTGAGAATATCTTGGAATTAAGTCGTTCTTGCGCCTTACTCACAGGCTCTGAATGTCCTCGATACTCCACGGCACGAAGAACGAGTGGTATATCTTCAAGAACTCGCAATGCTGATAAGTAATCAAACGATTTTTCATACATTTCAGCCTGAGCCAGTTTATGGCCTATGCGAATTTGCTGATCAACCCGATCGGCTTGTACTTGAGCGACAAATGTATTCATCCACTCTTCCAAAGCGACATTTCGCGGAGAATCGTCCTCCCATAGAGCCACCGCTGCTTTCAAAGCTTTGTCGTATTCAAAAGATTTGAGAAGTCTATTCGCTTCTGCTTGAGAAACCAAGATTTTTTCTCGACGGGTTTCTCTAAGATAAATTTTATGATGAATCCGTTCAACCATGGATCCTACTGTAAATCCATAACCTGGTATTCTTAGACCATGGTGATTGGAATGGATTTTCATTAATTCGTTAAGGCCTTCCTCGTAACTATTATTAGCCTCAAACGACTCGGCGGTTTTGATATTTAAAGCAATTTGTTCAACAAGTGCGTTCTGTTGGTCAGCAATCTTTTTCAAGAAGTCTTTTGACCATTCTTTTAGGTGCTGAAGTTGCGGATGGGTTTCATTGCAAAGCATATTTGCATATCGCACAGAATTTTCGAATTCAAGATTTACCAATGAAATCTCTGCTTCTGACTTCCAATATTCCATCTCCGTTTTTGAATCCATCAGCTCTTTTTGTTTGAGGATCAATTCTTCATGGATCATCAATAATGATTCTTGATTCTCATTTATTTTTGTTTTAAGTAAAGGCTCGAAAATTGTATCGAAGAGTTTTAAGGCAGACTCATAATCGCAACTAGTCTTATAGATTTCTACCTGTCTTAGAATTTTCGATACTTTTTCGGCTGCTTTTTGTTTCTCTTGATCAACTCTGTTCAACAAGGTTTCAGACCATCGATTGATATAAGCGAGCCGTGGGTTTAACTCTTTAGAACACTGTCTGGCAATAAAGATAGCACTATCAAAGTCGTGGATCTTTAAAAGTTCTTCAGCTTTTTTTTTGCTGGATCGTGAATTCTGAGCGACGTTTTGAAAGTAAAGGCGATTGTTTCGTTGCACATCCATCACACACTTCATCCCAGACTGGGATCGTTTTGCCGCAATTCATGCAGTTCGCCGATAGTGACGCAGCACAATTCCGACAGAATTGCCGACCTGATTCATTTTTTGTGCGACAGTTTTGACACTTACCAGGTCCACTATCTTTGATTGCTAATGGGTCTTCAAGACAATCTTTCAAAGCGTCACGAAATTCCAAGGCAGTCTGATACCGATCATCCTTATTTTCTTCAAGAACTTTGCCTATCACTTTTGCCAACCCTGCTGGCAATTGATCTAGTCGAATCACCTTTGGACTCTTTCCAGTGACCATCTTATACAAAGTTGCTCCTAAACTCCATAGGTCGCTCCTTTTATCTGTAAGATTTGCATCTTTACGCTGTTCAGGCGACATATAATCTGGTGTACCAAATACAACACCAGTTTTTGTTTTTATCGAATCTGAAGTATTATCTCGAGCTAGTCCAAAATCTGTTAGCTTAGGGTTTCCATCAGAACTCATTAGGATATTCGAAGGCTTTATATCTCGGTGAATAATTCCTATTGAATGGGCTTTTTCTAAACCTTCGCATAATTTACACGTAATTTCAATGGAGTTCTCAATACTCAACGGACCCGATGCCAGTTTTTCATTAAGTGTACCTCCGTCGACATAATCTAGGATAATAAATGGGCCTTTCTCATCTCTACCAAATTCGCGAATTCGTACAACATATGGATGTTCAATCTGTAAAATTGTATCTTTCTCAGTCTTAAATCTTTTTAATACATTTCTAGTACCCTCAGAGGTCACCCGAATCCTTTTTATTGCGCACTTTTGATTAAGCTTGGTATCCTGCGCCAGAAAAACTTCACCCATTCCTCCACTGCCAAGCAATTTACCTTGTTGATAGCGATTCGATAAGTCCTGTTCTCCAAAACTGGAGAAATCCGAGTCTTCATTCTCGTTCGAATGTGTCCCCTCTTCTCCAATACTCTGAGGGTCAGTGGCTATCACATCTCCCATCCGTGTTTGGTCTTCACTAATTGTTCGATCTTCGTTCGCCATGACAATTGCCCAGAGCATCGTTCATTACTGACATTACTTCCGTAATTGTTTTCATCATATCAGATTCGTATGTTGTCGTAAATTGGGGATGATTTTGGTTTTCTGACAACGGTCAGAAATCCTTACGGTACAAGCGTGCCTCTGTTTTTCAGCGTAAAGTGTTCTAGTGCATAGGCTTTTATGGATCTCTCGTGGTTGTGGGTCAGGCTCAACTTCTGTGGCGGTATGGGGCTGCTTTCGGAAACGGATTAAGCGTTTTAAGGAACGGGCAGAAAACAACTTCCGCTTTTTGGCTGAACCTAGCCAAGCAGAACCTGGCTGTTATCTAGCCGGTCTTGGCGCTAGCCCCGGTTGTTTCTCTTCTGCGAACCGGGGGCTAGCTCCCGGCGGCTAGGTTCAAACACCGATTCAAACATCCTGGTTATTATCTTCTGCGAACTGGGGGCTAGCGCCCTGCGGCTAGGTTCAAACACCGATTCAAACATGCCCGTTGTTTATCTTCCGCGAACCGGGGGCTAGATTCATACACCCCGGTTATTCTCTTCTGCGAACCGGGGGCTAGCGCCCTGCGGCTAGGTTCAAACATCCCGGTTATTATCTTCCGCGAACCGGGGGCTAGCGCCCTGCGGCTAGGTTCATTCACCGATTCATACATTCCGGTTATTCTCTTCTGCGAACCTGCGGCTAGGTTATCTGCGGCAGATCAGAGAAAAAATGCTTGCAAGTCTTGCTTTTGGTTGCTCTTCCAAGATATCTTTATAGATTCTTCATCCCTCCTGAAAATCTCATACCAGTCACTGCAGGGTACTACTAAATCATGCGACCTTCCAACGATATGACGAGACGGAACCTGATCGGTCGGGTCGCCTTAGGCTCTTTTGCCTTTCCAACCATCGTTCCCTCGTCTGTTTTCGGGCGTCAGGATAAGCCGGCTCCCAGTGAGCGGGTCACCGTGGGGTTCATCGGTTGTGGTCTCATGGCGAACGATTATCACCTCAAAACTCTCCTCGGTTTTGGCGATGTTCAGGCTGTTGCTGTCTGCGAAGTGGATAAGAATCGACGCGATGCTGCTAAAACGCGTGTCGAAAAAGCCTATGAAGGCAAGACTCCTTACAAAGGATGTACCCCTTACACTGACTTCCGTGAGATGATCGCCAGAAAAGATATCGACGCTGTCTGTATCGCCACTCCCGAACACTGGCATGCCATTCAGGCCATCGAAGCAATGAAGGCCGGGAAGGATGTTTATTGCGAAAAACCTCTGACTCTCACACTCGCTGAAGCCAAACGATGCATCGACGTGGCTCGTAAGTATGACAAAGTCTTTCAGACCGGTAGCCAGCAACGCTCAGGTGTCTTCGGGCCGTTTCGTGAGGCTGCTGAAATGATCCAAAGTGGCCGGCTTGGGCAGATTGTCAGCGTGACAGTCGGCGTTGGTGAACCCAGCATTTGGTGCGACCTGCCCGGCGAAGAGATGGAGCCTGGGCTTGACTGGGATCTTTGGCTTGGGCCAGCTCCCATGCGGCCCTATAGCTCGGTTCTGAGCCCTCGCGGTGTTCACAAACTCTTTCCCGCTTGGCGTAAGTATCGTGAATATGCGGGCGGAGGCCATAGTGATATGGGCGCTCATCATTATGATATCGCCCAGTGGTGCCTGGGAATGGATGCCAGCGACCCTGTCGAGATCATCCCTCCAGTCGATCCTAAAGCCACCAGTGGAGTCACTTACCGATATCCCAACGGTGTGACCATGATTCATGGAGGCCCCAGCGGCTGCACTTTCACGGGCACGGCTGGAACACTTCGGATCGATCGTGGCCATCTTTCGAGCGATCCTGAAACGATCGTCAAAAAGCCTCTGGGTGATAAGGATGTGCACATCGCCAAATCTCCTGGACACCATCGTAACTGGCTTGATTGTATCCGGTCGCGACAGAAGCCTCTGGCCGATGTCGAGATCGGGGCCCGCTCCGTTGCCATCAGCATTCTCGGCAACATCGCTTATTGGGAGCGTCGAACCCTGCGATGGGATCCCGTCAAGTGGGAGTTTGTAGGAGACCCTGTCGCGAATACCTGGCTTGACCGGGAACGTCGCGACCCCTGGAAACTTCCTACCCTGTAAGAGTCTGAATCATCTCAACGACGCGATCAAGGTTTCCATGCCAGGTCG
Organism: Candidatus Kuenenia stuttgartensis; assembly: GCA_945874095.1. Taxonomy (GTDB): domain Bacteria; phylum Planctomycetota; class Planctomycetia; order Isosphaerales; family Isosphaeraceae; genus QWQI01. Next base: position 2,424 of record CAMCFM010000154.1, on the reverse strand, counting down.
CGTCGTTTTTTTCAGGGCCTTTTTATTTTTATCTAAACGCCTTAGAATCCCTACAATGCGTATTGTTCGCTTATTAGAATTTGTGAGTGTTCGTTGTCGTTGGTTTTTATGCGATGAGAGCGATCGGATGTTAGGCCATATCCCCTGATGACTAGCGGACATGCCTAATCGTGGAGCCAACTGCGATTCACTCTCTTCATATAGAATACCTTGTGATGTAGGCCATGTCCCCTGGACATGGCGGGCTTTGGATTTGTTTTGTAATTCCGACTCATATTACTTCTGCGTAAGACATTACGTACGTCTGGACTGGAGGGACAAAACCTCGCCCGGTCAGGGGACCGGGCCTACAGAAAGACGCTTCTGAGCGTGATCGCGGTTTAGGCTTAGCTCCCTCCGATTCTGTCCAAGTCCCTGATGTCCAGTCGACTTGCTGATGATGACAAAAATCAACGCTCATTCCAGAAAACGCGAAGATTGTGTCTTGATTTGCGGTTCGTGTTTTCGTATGCTCGCCAGTTATATCGGCTTGATAGGCAAAACGTCTGTCGATCAAGCCTGCTCAAATCATTCAGATTCAGTACGCAAACACTTCCGCAGCTTTCATCATCGACCAGGAGTTCCCATGAAAACGACCGCTATCGCCCGGATCCGTCAGATTCGTCAATCCCTGTTCGCCCGGTTCACCGGTGTTCAGACTTCGGCCGATCATGCCCCTGACAGAGAACGGAAGTCGGCGGCGGTTCGTCAGCTTTATCGGATCTTGAACAACGATTCGAACGTCTGGGTGCCGACTCAGGTGGTGGCCGATCGTTCGACCGGTGTTTTTGCCCGGCTTCGTCGTGGTGTTTCCCGTCGTGTTTCTGCCCTGACCATCCGCAACCCGTTTAGCGAGGAAAGTCTCGAACGCACCAAGCGGGCGTTTGCGTTTTCGTTTATTGAGACGTCTTTGGAAAAGCGGCAGTTATTGGCCACACTGAACTATGACGGTGGCTCTACACTTACGATCACCGCAGATGCTGATAACGAAGCAATTGAGATTATTTCAACCACTGATAGTGGTAATTACACGCTTACTTCGACAGCAACTTTCACCAATTTTACTGATGATGCTAATATATCGGGTTTAGGAACAAACACTCTTACAATCAATAGTACATATTCTACTCTATCAGATATCATTATTCTCGATGGCACAGCCAACTCAGGTGTTAGTTTCAGTTTAGGGAATGCTACAGGGAGCACAGGTAATTTTATTGATAACGTCAATGTTACATTTTCCAATGCTTCTTCAGGCTCAATCTCAGTAGCGAACGCATCATATTTTGACAACAGTTCACTGATTCTTAAAAACACAGGAAATTCAGTCACGATTTCAAATCCCCTTACTGCAAACAATACAGGAACGATCAGTCTTACAGGTAATACAGTTTCTTTAAACAATTCGATCTCATCGCCAGGTCTAAATGTCACAGCGACCAGTGGTATCATCAACCAAACAGCCGGTTCAATCACCGTCACTGGCACAGCCAACTTCACATCCACTGGCATCATCACGGTGTCTGGCAGTGGAAATAACTTTGGAACGGTTCTTGCCAACGGCACGAATGTCACGATCAATGACACAGATGCGGTTATTCTGGACACGATTACAGCCAGTAACCTGACCGTCACCGCAGGTGGTGCGATCTCACAGAGTGGTGCTGCCAATGTTACGAATGCATCAAACTTCTCAGCCAGCACATTTACGATCGCGTTGAGCAATGCTTCAAATTCCCTAGGCAACGTCACATCCAATGGGATCTTGACTATCAGCAATGGCAACCTAACCACGCTGAACGCTGTGGGTGGATCCGCCAATATTTCTGGCGGAACGATTATTTCTGGCAACACCACCACTTCCGTCGACCTGAATCAAACGGCTGGAACACTCAACGGCCTGATTGTGAACGGTAATACATCCAATCTTTCTGGTGGGACGTTTACTGGCAATGCGAATGTGACGGCTGGAACGCTGCTTTCAAATGTCAGCCTTGGAAGCCTGACTGTTCAGTCCGGTGCAACAGCCAACATCTCAGACGGCACGATCACCACGGCCAATTCGGCGGGTGAACTCAATCTGGTCGGCGGAACACTCACCGCACTGAATGTGACGGGCGGGAACAGCACACTGACCACCGGTTCGGTCACCAACCTGGCCAACGTTACCGGCGGACTGCTCGCCTCTGGCGTCAACATCGGTTCTCTGGAAGTCGGGGCTTCCGGTACAGCCAACCTCACCGCCGGAACCATTGGATCGATCCTGACCGACGGCAACACAACCATCACGGGTGGAACGGCAAACGTCACCGGCCTGGCGAACGTTACGGGTAACACATTCACCGCCAACGCCATTCTGAATGATCTGACCGTTGGTACAGCTGG
>CAMCFM010000153.1 GCA_945874095.1 Candidatus Kuenenia stuttgartensis | reverse complement strand
TGAGTCCGGATCCGACCAGCCAGCCGCTCAATCTCAGCTCTATGCTGACTCACCCTCTGATTCGAAGAAACTCTCCACCACTGGGCATCAATCGCATTTTCCAGACGCGTCAAATCCGTCGATAAATCGCCCCTGTGGCTCCCAAACCGAATGTTTTCCAGAAGCTGATAAGCCGCCGACCGGATCTCGTGAGTCTCACGTCGGGCCTGGTCCGCCTCAGCCGTTTTCTGATTCGCAAACTCTTTCAATACCATCACTTCAAGCCCATATGCCTTGCGATAAAGTGCATCCGCTTGAAGGCCCATCTGATATCTTGAATTGTAATCGCCAGGCTGGAAATAATCCCACGGATTCGAATAATCCGACCAAGTCGCCGTCGAATGATTTCTCGACTTCATTGCTGCCGAAGGACCATGCTGAGAGGCATTGTTCATCCCAAATTCGCCGGCCTGTAAAACAGCAGGCAACATTAATAAAACACTGACACTTAAGATAATTCGCATTTTCAGAGAATTCCATTTCTTGCGTTTTTGAGTCCGATACCAATACAGTCTTTCAGTATTTAGATCGGTTGTAACCGATTCATAAAACAATCAGATTTCGATTAAAATATGCGAAAGACGCCGACAAAATCGCGATCATCCGCCCCTTCGGAACAGTTTCGCGGGCTTTGGAGGTGGCTCAGGCCCTAATGGGGTTTCTTGATGCGTCTGGCCATCATAGCTTAAAAGCGTGGATCGTTCCCCGTCGACCGTTTCAATGTGAACGGGCCTGCTCCATAAACGATAAAGATTTTCGAGCGTCAGCCTTGCAAAATCAAGCCTTAGCCCGATCCCGCAATCGGTGTCGTGCTTTAAATACAACTCGCCCCGATTCATATAATTCCCGTCCAGAACACGCACAATCGGCTGACCAAAATTGGTCAGACTCATCAGCAGGCCTTCTTTGATCTTGGGAAATTCGCGACTTTCAATCTCATAAGTTTCCGACTCCGAATTAAATCCGAAGCTGAAAAGACGGTGCTCGCGACAGAATTCCGGGGTCAGGAATTCATCAATAAATGTAATGTCATTATGGATCCGCCTGACCTCGAAGATTTTCTTCATCCCCTGCCCTGGCTCACGCTGATCCCATCGATATTCAATATCACGGAACAGTTCAATCCCGATTTTATAAGGGTTAAGCCGGTCCTCAGTCATGGCCATCGTACCGGCATGATGCTCTGCATAGTCGATCAACTCCGAAGCGTCCAGGCAGTGGCGAGTCATGATTGTTGAATGCCAATAACTCGCCCAGCCTTCATTCATGATTTTTGTCTGACCCTGAGGCGCAAAATAATACGCCTCGTCGCGAATCATCGAGAGAATTGTATGCTGCCAAGGCTTGAGTGGAGCGTTTTCCAATAGAAAAAGCAGGACATCACGCTGCGAATTTTCCGGAAATTGCCTCGGCCGATCACGCTCCGCCTGAGCCCTTTGAGCCTCGGCCTCAAGCACGTCCTTCGGATTAATGAAACTTTCCATGTACGACTTCGACCGAAGCCTTCCAGGCACAGTTTCCAGCTCTTCATAGCGAACTTCAGCAGACTTGTGGCTCTTCATATATGGCGAATGAATATCAATCAGATTTTCGACAGAAAGGCAACAATCGAGAAAGCTCTCCACAGCGTTCTCGCCCTCACGATCGACAATCGCCCTGACCCGGCTCCCATGGTTCGCCATCTCGTCCATCATCTTACGATTCGTGTGCGCAAAGTATTGATTATTCTTGAAAAAATCATTATGACCATAAACATGCGCCATCACCAGTTTTTGATCCACAATCGCATTACATCGCAATAAATAGGCATAACAAGGGTCGTTATTGATCACCATTTCATATATTTTCTGGAGCCCGTACCGATAACCTTTGCTCAACTGGTCGTATTCCATCCCAAACCGCCAGTGCGGATAACGGATCGGGAACCCGCCCAGGGCTGCAATCTCTGAGAGTTCATCGTAATTCAAGACCTCGAAAATGGTTGGATAAAAATCGAGTCCGTAAGACTTTGCGTAGACTTCAATCTCGCGCTGGAGGTGCTGCAATTCAGGGGTGAGGCGATGATTGTTCCAGCTCATTTTAGCCTTGTTTCAACGGCCTTTGCCGAGAACATCGCGAATCGACTTCATGATCGAATCACGATCGCGGATTTCAGATAGAACCAGTCTCTCATCTTCACCAAATTCCGATTTCAGCAGTTTCATATACTCACCAGCCCCATAAGAGCTATGCACTTGTACATATGCGAATTGGTTGACAACCGGTAAAAGGCTTTTTTTGAGCAGATCCACGCATTTCTGATTATCGTCGCCCCAGTTGTCCCCGTCAGAGAATTGCATGATATAAATATTCCATTCCGAGACTGGATAGTGACTTTCGATCAAATCCGTGGCCAATTGATAGGCAGAACTGATATGCGTTCCGCCCGATTCACGGGTCCGGTAAAACGCCTCTTCATCCACCTCACTGGCAAGAGTGTCGTGGATCAGATAGCGTCTCTGCATCCCATCGAACTGGCTTTTAATCCATGTATCAATCCAGAAAGCCTGATTTCTCACCAGAGTCTTTTGATCGTCGGTCATGGAACCCGAAACGTCCATCAGATAAATCACTACGGCCGCTGACCTGGGCTTTGGAACGCTGGTCCATGACCTGTACTGACGATCCTCGCGAATCGGTACAATCAGAGGATTTTCTGAATCATAAACACCCGACGAGATTTGTCTTTTTAAAGCATGCTTATATGTACGCTTGAAGTGCCTGAGGCTTTCAGGGCCAGTCTGGCGGATACTATTATATTTATCCTTCAGATCCTCAACCGTGGATTCGCCCTTGGGCTTAATGCGGGGTAATTGCAATTCCTCGCCCATCAATTCTGCCAGTTCCGTCAGGCTCACTTCCACTTCCATGATATGGTCGCCAGGCGCATCGCCCGCCTGCCCTACTCCGTTCGGGTTCGGCCCCTGAGCAATCTCCTGACCTTCATTCCCAGTACCGGCACCTACACCTCGGGAATTTCTCGACCCAAAACGAAATTCAGGAATTTCAATCCGGGGAATGGGAATCGAGACATATTCGCCACCCGTTCTGCCAATCATTTCCCCTTCAGTAATGTATTTCCGAAGGTCATGTTTCACCCGTCCGTGCACAATATTCCGGAAGCGGTGCAGGTCACGTTCGATTTGTCGAGCCATCCTGATTCACCCTCCTTCCTGCATTTTAACGGCTTGATGCAATCATTTCGAAAATCAGCCTGTGCGGACCTGTTTCACATCGCCACGTGCAAAGATGCTGGCGACATAGTTGAGCACATCGGTCGCCGATGCATCATCATATCCGAAATAGCGAATGAGTCGGCCCTTGACAATTTCAATCTTTTCCTGAGTCTCTTTATCCAGAATATTCGAAACCAGGCTTGTCAGCTTGATCGTATCCTTCTGATCCTGGAAAAGTTTCAATTCCAGAGCCTTTAATAATCGCTCGTTGGTCCGGTAATCGAATTTCTTGCCGTCCAGAGAGAGGGCGCCGATGTAGTTCATGATCTCGCGGCGGAAGTCGTCTTTTCGGTTTTCGGGAATCTCGATTTTTTCTTCAATCGAACGCATCAATCGCTCGTCAGCTTCTTCCTGCTGGCCTGTGAATTTATTGCGAACTTTCTCGCGCTGGGTATAGGCTTTCAGATTGTCGATATAATTCGCACACAAGCGGTTCAAAGCAGCTTCATCGGCGGCGATGGCTCTTTGAACTTCGTTTTTCACAATTTCGTCATACTCTTCCTTGGCCAGACTCAAGAGCTGGCGATAATGCGTTTTTAATTCTTCATTCGTGATCAGGGAATGATGTTTCAGGCCTGATTCCAGCTCGTTCAGAACCATGAACGGGTTCACGTTCGGCTCATCGGAAAATGCAACCAAAGCGTTTGAAATCTTGTCCTGAACATATCGAGGGCTGATTCCTAGCATACCTTCACGACGGGTTTCATCCTGAAGTTCTTTGATATGATCTTCAGTAAAACCGGGCATATTCTTACCATTATAAAGCTTCATTTTTTGAACAGTTGTCAGGCCAGCTTTTTTAGGGGCCTCCAGACGTGTCATCACAGCCCACATGGCCGCCATTTCAAGCGTGTGCGGGGCGATGAATTTTTTCACGCGCCGGCCATTATAATCTTTCTCATAAATCTTGATTTCATCAGCCAGTCGCGTCACATAAGGCACATCAATCTTTACGGTTCTGTCACGCAGGGCTTCCATGAATTCATTATTCTGGAGCTTTTTATATTCAGGCTCATTGGTGTGCCCAATGATGACTTCGTCAATATCAGTCTGAGCGAACTTCTTGGGCTTGATCTTATGCTCCTGACTGGCTCCCAGAAGGTCATAAAGAAATGCAACATCGAGTTTCAAGACTTCGACAAATTCAATCATCCCACGGTTGGCTACATTAAATTCGCCATCGAAATTAAATGCCCGAGGGTCGGATTCGCTCCCATATTCGGCAATTTTCCGGTAATTGATATCGCCGGTCAGTTCGGTTGCGTCCTGATTCTTTTCATCCTTGGGCTGAAATGTGCCAATGCCGACCCTGTCTGCTTCAGAAAGGACCAGACGACGCACCACCACGTCATCCAGAACGCGAGCCCAGTCGCCCTGATATTCTGTCAGTCTTTGTTGAAACTGGAATCGGCAGAACGGGTCGAGGTCACCCGAGACCTGAACCTGATAATTCGGGTCGGCGGATTCGGCATGGATTGCATTAAGAAATGCCTCACGCACTTCGATCGGGATCAGCCTTAATGGCTCTTCGTGCATCGGGCAAGGTGTCAGTGTGAATGAGCCATCAGGCTGATATTCTTTCCAGCTGAAGGTATAAAGCGCGCCAGCTTCGGTGCGACTGTAATGTTCAAGGCCACGTTTCAAGAGCCTGACGATGGTACTTTTTGACGAACCCACAGGCCCGTGGAGCAATAAGACACGTCGTTCGGTGCCGTATCCCCGAGCGGCTGATTCGAGAATCTGAACGAGGTCGGCGAGCGTTTTTTCGAGCCCAAAAACTGCGTCGCGGCCGCCGCCGATGGGGTCGTCGAAGAATCGGTATCGAGTGGTCCGTTCTTTATAGACCATGATCTCGTCCGTCCCGTGCGAGAGAATCATGTCATAGAGCCGTTCGTGAGCGTTGCGAGTGACCCTTGGCGTTTCTCTGACAATATCCAGATATTCGGCAAACGAGCCTGACCAGTGATTTCTGACAAAGTCAGGGAGTGGGTTCTGACGGGCCACTCGATCCAGCAATTCACGTCCAGGCAATGTCATCGTCAAGGTCTCCCTACCGCAGGCTTTGCAGCAATTCGCAGACATGTCTCATGCGTGCTCGGGTGAACTAACTCTGATGGCCAGTCATCCGGGTACAGTGCGAAACAGATCGCGTTTCATCCAAGATCCTTATTAGATACCCCACCTGCAAAAGTGTCAAGCTGTAATGATCAGGGAAAATAGGAAGCCGGAACAGGGTGGCCTGAATGTGCGACCATGATTCATATACGGCCGGAATAAAAACCGTTTAGCCACGGATGAACACGGATTTTCCACGGAAAATAAATTTAAATTAGATTTCATATTCCGTGAAATTCCGCGTGATTCCGTGGCAAAAAATTTTTCCAGTAACAACTTATGGTGCTGGTTTTACGGCTTCTGGCTGTTCGTACAGACGCAGGAACCGGTAATACACTTCTAATGTTAATGTGGCTAAGGCGGTGCTGTAAATGCGGCCTCCATAGGCTCCATAGGAACTATCGTCGGGGTCCCAGCTGCCGGTTTGGTGGCCCTTGGTCTTTTGACGCTTCACAATCCGATCCCTTACCAGTCCATTCCATTTATCCCAGCCTTCCCCACCGTTTTGGAACATCGAAAGCGTCCCATAATACCAATAATACAAGTTATAGGGATCGCGATCGGGGCCGTGCTCGAGCAGATAATTGGCTGATTCCAAATTCCGTTTCGGGTTGGTATCGAGATTCAGGAACCATCGGCAGACCCATGCCTCGGCGGTCATGGTCGGCGTAACTTCTCTCCACGGCTGATATTTTGAGAGCCCGCCACTGCGGCCTGACTGAACTCCGTCGAGCCATGCCTGAATGCCTTTGATGCTCGAATCGGGCACGGAAAAGCCCATGGACCGTCCACTGCGCAGAGCCAGCACCACCCAGCCCAGAATGCTTGTATCTCCTACAGGGGCCTTGGGTTCATAGCGCCATGCGGCTCCACCTTCAGCTTGAGAATCGACAAGAAAGTCGATCGCTAAAGAGGCTGGTTTTTTCAGCCTTTCATCACCGGTCAAAGCATAAGCCTCGCACATGGCAAGTGCTGCCATGGCATGACAATACATACCCACAGCCACGCTTTGGCCGCGCAGGTCGCCATTGGGCTTTTGAATGCGAATCAGATAGTCGAGCCCACGCGAGACCGTATCAGCATGCTTACCATCTGTATGTGTATAGCCTGCACCAAGATACGCCAATAAAGAGAGGCTTGTGAGGGCGGTATCCGCCTCCCAATAGAAGCATTCGCCGAAGCAGATATCGCCTGGTGGGCAGTGAACGGTGAAGCTGTCTTCGTTGGGCGCAATCGATCCGTCACGATATTTGGCAACGCCTCCATCCCAGCGTCCATCGGCATCCTGATGCTTTCGGAGCCATTCCAAAGCCATTTCCACAGACTTTTCACTCTCGCCCGAGGCGCCGGCTTTGAGTGCCAGCTTGGCCCGATTGGGGTCGAGGCGGGTGCGATATACGAGCGGAATTTCCTCTAAAGGTCGATTCGCAGGCCGACCGCGCCGGTCGGATAAGAGCGATGCGCCTGCCAGTTGACTCAGATCCGGCTTGGGTAGTTCGATTTCGGATTTATCACGAGCTGGAACCGCCGCGACTTCGATTGGCTTTGAAGACTCTGGCTGAGTTCTGATTCTTGAACGCAAGTCTTTTTCTAAACGCATGTTGCGAGTTGCCAATTGTGCGGCTGAAGCGGCCTTGCCAGCCGCTCCGCCGCCCGCTCTGGATGGTTCAAGAAATGGGATTGGTGGAGCCAGATCTTCCACCGGTTTGATCGCTCCCAAGGCTGCCACTGACTCGATTGCAACCGGCAATTCGGGTCGTGAATCGAGTTTCGGCCTGGAAGGCATGTTTGCAGCGACACCGGCTGCGATATTGGCCGTTGGCAATTTTACTTCAGGCAGACGTGTTGCAGGCATGGCCATTAAAGGACTTGTGGCCGATTCCGGGCGCACTTCACGAGGAACCCTTCGGCCGGTCTCAGGCGTGGGCAATGGTGGGGCGATGGGCCGGGGGATGGCAGGTTTCGATATTGCATTACCTAAAACCCGGCTCCGCTCCTGATCTGTAATATTTGCAGGATCTGACTTTACAGAGTTTTCGACGATACTCGGACCAGGGGATAACTCGGTCGACGGACGCTGCTCAGGCTTCGGAATCGCCGTGGGCAAAGCATTTAAAATGGCGGGTTCTGGCAATTCAGGCTGTTCTTGACGAACACGGTGATTTAATACAACTTCAGGGATTGGAAATTCTGGGCGAGCAGGGCGATTTAAATCGGTATTAATATTTGGGAGAGTATCGGAGATTTCATTTGGAAGGATTCCGCGAGCGGCCCCTCGACCACCGGAACCTTTTCTAGAGGAGCTATTTGCATCACCTGACAACGATCCATCGGCGAGATTTTGGAGGTCGATGATTTCCAGAGAGCGAATTCCGGGCGGTAGGGGCGGAGCATCTCTGGTGGGATCTTCTGCAAGCGCTGAGGCGAGTCCGAGCCCGGATCGGGCGAACTCTACGGGCTTGCCATAACGCATCAGTAACACATGCGCAACCACTGACAGTATAATGCACTTACGAAGTGCTTTATGAGTACCGGCGCCGGCCCAGACGGTGACTAGAATGGCGACGATGGCAAGCGCGACGAGCAGCCAGGCGGCAAAATCGGTTTGAACGATTCGAAGAAAGAGGTCGAGGTCGAGGCCGTTCATAATCAGATGGTTCCGTGATTGTGATGATGCCCGGCCATGGAACGAAATCCGATTGTTTAGGATTCATCCATTAATAACAACTCTGACAATATCCGAAATCACGATGATAAGCGAGTCGTTTTTTTGGGACTGACGTAATTCATTGCAAATCACGGATTCAGACAGTTCTTGATTTTTGTGTTTCAAGTCGCATATGCAATCGGGTCGGTCATGCCTACCTCGTGAAATGCGGCCAGGCGTAATTGGCAGGCATCGCAGTGGCCACAGGAGCGGCCTTCAGGGGTTGGATCATAGCATGTGTGGGTGAGGCTGAAGTCGACACCCAACTCGAGTCCACGTCGAACGATATCGGTTTTTGAGAGATAAAGTAGAGGGGCATGGATCCGAAATTTGCCACGGTCTTCCACCCCTGCGGCGGTGGCCAGATCGGCCATATT
>CAMCFM010000152.1 GCA_945874095.1 Candidatus Kuenenia stuttgartensis | reverse complement strand
AATTTCGGCATCAAATCGGGTGGAGTTTCACCGAGTTGATCTGCTCTGACACCCAGTTGCGGCAGAACCTGGATCACGGTATTGCCCATCGCTGCGTTGGCAAAATAGGCCAAAACACGTGGTACCTGAGTAGAAAGCTCGACTTTACCGGGACGAATTGTGGGTGTGTCCATGGTGATTTTGATTCTTGAAAGACGCCATCGGATGATCCGGAATCTCTGATACTGTTAGATATCTTGCCAACACCGGGCGATCTCTACAAGCCATTGTCACAATAAAAATAAGCATATCGTTGGCGGGCAGCCACCTGAATCGTATATATTCATAGTTAGGGTGAGATTGAGGGCACCATCTTGAGGTGAGGATTCCTGATCTGTGGCTTCTCATAACCCGCCCTGGTTCAAGAGACATTTTCGGCATGGCGGACGTCATCATCATCGGCGGAGGAGTGATTGGCCTCTCACTGGCTTGGGAACTGGCAGGTCGTGGCTGTATTAGCCATGTGCTTGACCAAGGGCCAATCGGTCGAGCGGCTTCATGGGCTGGTGCTGGACTTGTGCCGCCGCCTCATCATGTAAAAGATCTGAACGACCCCACTTGCATGCTGCGAGCACGATCCGCTGAGCTTTACCCGAAGTGGTCAAAACAACTGCTCGAAGAGACAGGAATCGACAACGGATTTCGCGTCTCAGGTGGTCTTGACGTTGCCCTAAACGCCAAAGAAGAGCCCGCCTTGCAGTCCATGACCGGTCGATGGCGCAAGCAGGGCATTCGATACGAAGTGGTCGATGATATTCGAGCTTTGGAGCTGGAGCCGGAGTTAACCCGGCAGTTTTCACGAGCCTACTACCTTCCAGAACGCGCCCAGATTCGGAATCCGTGGCACTTAAAAGCCCTTCAATCGGCTTGCCAGAATCTTGGAGTCTCCTTTCATCCACACACAGCTGTAGAAGCACTAAATCTAAGAAATGGGAAAATCGAAGGGGTAAAAACGGCTGATGGGGAGTTAATCGCCAGTCAGGTGATTGTGACAGCAGGGGCGTGGTCTGATCAACTCCTCAGCCCTTTGGGGATTTCTATGCCGACTCGGCCAATCAAAGGCCAGATGCTGCTATTGGATCCTGGTCGAATTTTATTAAAACGCATCATCGAACATGAAAAGTGTTACCTGGTCCCACGCGATGAGGGCCTGGTGCTGGCAGGTGCAACGGAAGAAAATGTGGGATTCAATGACGTTCTGACAGGATCGGCTGAGAGCTATCTCTGGAACGAGGCTGTCTCGTTAGTCCCGGCACTGGCCCAATCCCGAATCGTCAATCACTGGTGTGGATTCAGGCCCGGCTCAAAGGATTCCCGCCCTTATCTGGGAAGCGTCCCAGGTTTTGAGGGGCTATATGTCGCCACTGGTCATCAGAGGGCAGGTCTCTCGTTATCACCGGCCACCGCTGAATCCATGGCCGACCTGATTCTGGGCCAAACGCCCCGTATCGCACTCGAGGGCTATAGTGTGGCTCGTGAAGCGGCCCCACGCAGGGACGAAGCCGTGCGATCTTGACTGAAGTGGCACAGAGGAACTCAAGCAACCAAGTCGCATTGCACTCGCGGCTTTAGCATAGTAAGGCTTATCAAGCCACACTCTTCCCTTCCCAGTTCCAGCCCCTCTCACTTTGTGTCTGGGTCAAGAACTGTGAAAATACGCATCAGCCAGGTATCAGGAAAATGGTCGAAACGGTTTGGTGTTAAGTCTTTTCAGAATCATGCAAAGAGCCTTGGAATGTTCCTTTTCAGATTAGCAAGCGAATTTCTTCCAGCCCTTTTTTGTTGCGTACCAGGTGACAGGAGTGTAAAGTAATTACTTACATGATGAGTTATTGCTTCCTACAACTTTTCCTGGAAACGACCGTATGAATAATGTCTCTCTCACCACTCGTGCTGGTCAATTTGTTTACAGTCCTGAGACCTGTGTCAGCCTTTTACAGAGAATGTCTGATCCGCTTTGCCGTTCTGATGCCTGGAATTTGTTCCTTGAACGATACACCGCACTGATCCAGCGATGGTGTGAGCAGTGGGGTGTGAAATCCATACGTGAAGACGATATTTTCCAGGAAACGATGATACGGGTTCTCAATTCGATTGACTTTTTCGAACGTCGACGCGATGGGAGTTTCCGTCTCTGGCTGAAGACGCTGGCTCACAGCAGTTGGGTGGAATTAAGTCGGCAGCAGAGACGTCAGCTTGCTTTGAGAAAGGCGGCTCCGCGTTGCTTTTCGGAGTGGGCCGGGCTGACGTCCAAAGAAGGTTATGACCACCTGACAGAATTGTGTGATGTCTGGGCGACTCAGGAGATCATTGATCTTGCTGCCGAACGCGTTCGCCAGCGGGTTGACCAATCAACCTGGCTTACTTACGAATTGCTGGCTTCTCAAAATCAATCTGTCGCACAGGTCGCTGAAACGCTCGAAGTCTCGCATAGACAGGTCTACAACCGTTTTTTTCGGGTCAAACAATATCTTAAACTGGAATATGACCAAATTGATGCCAGAGAATCCTGAAACTTTCCCGACGGATTCCAGTCATGTCAGCCCGGTTCTCCAAGGCTGTTGCCCTGACTTTTCAGATGCTGAGATTGAATCCATCTTCGACGGCCAGTCCGAGGATCAAAGGGCTTCGCAACTCTCCGAACATCTCGAAACTTGCGATATCTGCCAGCAGAAGTTTCATTATCTGCTTCAAAAATCAGCATCCAACCCCCTCATCTCTTTCAAAGCCAGTCAGGCCGAATTCAGCTTGCGAATTCTGCCACCATATCCGGTACGTCTGGATTATTTACCCGGCGAATATATTGGCAATTTCGAAGTCATCAGGGTCATCGGCAAGGGCGGAACCAGCGTGGTTTATGAATGCATGGATCATCGCCTTGTCAGGCGTGTTGCCGTGAAAACCCTCACCCACAAGGCGTTTGACAATACAAATCTTGCACGTCTTGAACGCGAGGCCAGGCTTCTTGCCAAGCTTGATCATCCCGGAGTCGTTCGGGCCTACGAAATTCATACCCTGGAAGAGCCGCCTTTTATCGTCATGGAAATGGTGAATGGTGGTTCGTCCCGAGAGCTACTTAAAAACGGCCCTCTGCCGCACCGACTCGCGGCCCGATTAATCTCGGATGTGGCCGAGGCAGTTCACCATGCCCACCTGCACGACATTCTTCACAGAGACATCAAAACGTCCAACCTGCTTGTCGTTGAATACCCTCCAGGCAGTAGACTCGACCCAATCGGCCAAATTGCAATCAAAGTCTCAGACTTTGGTCTGGCCCGGCCAATTCTTGAATCCTCAGACCTCACAAGCACCAATGCCGTGATGGGAACCCCCGCTTACATGTCGCCTGAGCAGACTTTCGGATCGGAATTAAACATTGGCACCTCCTCCGATATTTACTCCCTCGGTGTCGTTCTGTACGAATTCCTCATCGGCCGTCCTCCACTGATCGCTGAAAATGGATTGCGAACCATGCAGATGATTCAGGAAGTAGAACCCCTGCCATTGCGATCCATCCTCCACGAAATTCCGGTAGACCTGGAAACCATCTGCCTGAAATGTCTCCGTAAAAAACCTGAAGATCGGTACACAACCGCCAGCGATCTTGCCGGCGATCTCCAGCGATTTCTTGATGGCAAGCCGATCCTCGCCCGGCCTGTCGGCAATTTTGAAAAAGTGTTCCGCTGGGTTCGAAGAAATCGACCTCTGGCCGCCGCTTTGGCTTGCTCTGTGATGCTTGCAGCCGGGCTTTTGGTGACATCCATAAGATTCGCTCTCGTTCAGCAATCTTTAAACAAGGTCGCTAACGAAATTGCCGCCACCGCAACTTACAACGCTTCGCAAGCCAAAGCTCAGTCAACGCTTGACCAGGCCAATGCCAAACGCTTTGAATCTGTCGCCAATCAATTGCTTGTCGAGACCGATCAAACCCGAAACTTCCTCTTCATGGGCATCAAAAATCTTGAAGTCATTACTGGCCAGCTCAACAAAGTAGATAACAATGCGGATGCCATACGCTTGAGTGAAAAAGCAAAGTCGATGAATGCCGCCTTGATCGACAATTATCTGGCCCGGTCCAGCGTTGCTTCTAAAAATCTCGACACCTCACAGATGGAAACCCTGTTACGCGATGGTCGAAACCTGATGCTCATCGGCTTCAAAGACAAAGGACTCCAACTCCTTCAGCAATTGTTTCAAATGATCATCAAGGCTAAGTCTAACTCTAATGAATACTTGCAATTACGTAAACTTGGCCTGGTCACTGCCCTGGTCATAGCCCAGGGGCTCACGGATGCCGCCCAGCCTCAAGAAGCCATAAAAGTTATGATCCTGGCCTGGAATGAACTTGGCTTTTCCGATCTCGCGCCCGGTATCAATCTCGAACACCGGTTCTATCGCAAAATGGTTCTCAATCAACTTCTCGAACTCGTCCAAAAATACCCATCCCCTGAAATCCGCCTAACACCGGCCGATCTTGAACAAATCCAGGCCGAAATTGATCGTCTTGATCTCGCCATGCGCTGACGACCGACTTTGCCAGGCAAAGCCTTGCAAACTTCTCCACTCCACTTTCATAGAAAAAGGCCGGGAATAAGGAACAGGGGAGATATAAATTCCGGTTTTGGGGTGATGGGGCTCCAGCGGAGAGACCTATTCATAGGGATGTCCGAGGGACATCAGCAGCTCCAACCTCTCGCCCTTCCTTGCCAAGCCGACATTCGGTTGGTTCTGAAAACTGGAAGTTATTTCCGGCCTGATCAGTAAGTTTTTAGCTGTATCTTATTATATTTCAACAACTTAAAAGGCTTTCTGAAAAGAAACTGAAGTTTTTCCTGCCTCTCGTCAGAAAAACCGCGTTACCCAATCGGTTTCTTTATAGGGACTAGTCCGGACCTTGCGGTTCTGCTTCTCCTGTTGCGCGTCAGCGGTTCTCATGAACTCAGACAAAAGCGGAACAAACTTCCCTGCTTCACTGGTTGGGATTCATGGGTTTAACAAGTCTCTATGAAAAAGGGCTTTGCACCAGATGAGAAATCTTCTCGCCGCGGTATTCAATGGTTCCCATCCAGTTCGTCACACGTCTTCCAAAAAGGAAAATGCATCCATGATTCGCACCTCACAATTCGGCCAGGTAGTTCTGGGTTTCCTGATTCTGTTTGCCGGCTCGGCATCACTGCCGGCGGTGGACTTGCTTTATGTCACGCTTGATAACAACACCATCGTCACTTATGACACCACAGGAAATAATGGTGCCACCATCGCAGGCACCCGTGCCACCTTTGCCAGTACGAATTTGAACAACCCGATCGGCCTGGCGTTCGATTCTTCGGGCAACCTCTACGCCGCGAATCAAAACGCCAACACGATCAGCAAGTACAATTCGTCGGGAGTTTACCTCAGTAATATCAGCTTGAGTTTATTCCAACCACAAGGCCTGGCGTTCGATTCCATTGGTAACCTCTACGCCGCGAATAACGATAGCACGATCAGCAAATACAATTCGTCGGGAGGATACCTCAGCAGTATCAACTCGAGTCTGGCCGGACCACGCGGCCTGGCGTTCGATTCCTTGGGCAACCTCTACGCCGCGAATGCCGGCAACAACACGATCAGTAAGTACAATACGTCGGGAGTATATTTAAGCAGTATCAGCTCAAGTGTGGCCTCACCATACGGCCTGGCGTTTGATCCCTCGGGCAACCTTTACGCCGCGAATCAAAGCAGCAACACGATCAGCAAATACAATTCCTCGGGAACATACCTCAGCAGCATCTCGGGTCTGAGTATCCCATACGGCCTGGCCGGCCTGGCGTTCGATTCTTCGGGCAACCTCTACGCCACGAATCAAACCAGCAAATCGATCAGCAAGTTCGATTCCTCGGGCACCTTACTCACCACATGGAGCACGGCGTCCCTAGGTAGTCCAAAACACCTCGCCTTCAATACCGTTCCCGAGCCTTCCACGTACGCCCTGGCCGCCATCGCCTCTGGCTTGATGGCTGCTATGGCACGCCGACGCAAGGCTTGATGCTTTAAAAAACAGTCCGCAGCGCGAGCAAGAGCGCATTTGAATATGAAAACGTCCATCAATCGGCTTTGAGGCATTCTCCGAGCCAAAATGGAACTCACTATGGTTGAGTCGTTTTCATTAATGCGTCCCTTGATCGCGTTGTGGGTTGGTCTGGTCGACACAGGTTTCATATCACCATCGATGAAATCCATGTCGCCAAGCTGTCAAAACAAAACCCGTCCGGGCTGGGTATTTACAACACCACCCACACCGGCCCGGGAAGTGATGTTGCCCGTGACAGAAATATTCCGGCCCGTCAGGGTTAGAGGTGCCGACCCGGTGGCCGTGATCGGCCCGGTGACGGAAATCTGCCCCGTAGCCACATCTGTTCTGGCCCTGATGCTGTTGCCGATGCTAAAATTGCCAAGTGTAATAGACCCGGTGGCCACTAGGTCGGCCGCACCGGTCACGTTAGCCGCGCCGCTTTGCGTCAGAGTTCCACTGAAGTTGACTGCCAGGCTGGTTGTGCTGATGACAGGCAAAGCCAGATTCACACCAGAAATGCTCAGGCTGTCCAGTGACCTTGTGGAACCAATCACGCCGCCCAGGCTAACGGCCCCGGCACCCGCGTTGATGGTCAGGTAGCCTGAGGCTGACGAAGATAAATATCTAACAATAACAATACCTTATCCGCCATTACCGCCATTACCAATCGTGCTGCCACCGCCGCCACCACCTGTGTTCGTCAGTCCAGAAGAGCCGGCATTCCCACCGCCACCCAAGCCACCTGAACCTGCGATAACCCCAGATTTATCGCCTCTACCGCCACCGCCACCGCCATAGTATGTGGGAGTACCCGTGATATTAGAAATCAAACCTATTCCACCATTACCGCCATAAATCCCTCCACCAGAACTGCCGGCTCCACCTGCACCACCACCGCCGGCAACACCTAAAGAATTCACAGTATAAGCCCCATTGCCACCCTTGTGCACTTCGCCACCTGTACCAGTTGATCCTGCATTAATACCAGCGAAATAACCAGTGCCACCGCCATCGGTATAGCCTAATGAGGATGCGTCTGAAGACTCGCCCGCACCGCTACCGCCACCTGTTGCGATGATACTACCGAAAGAAGAATTCCCACCATTCGTCGGAGGGGAAGTGTAGATCTGTCCACCATTCCCAGCCGTGCCAACAACGATCGATATCGTGCCAGAGACACTCACACTTGATCGTTCAACCACCTCACTACCACCACCGCCTCAAACTGAATCCGCGCCACCTCCAGCAACAACAAGCAGATCGACATCGGTTACACCTTGCGGCACGGACCACGTAGCGTTACTTGTGAAAGGCACTACGTTGTTGATGTAGTTAATAGACGAATCGATCTTGCCCGTCACCGTAATCACCGAACCACCCGATGAGAGCGCAACGTTCCCGTTGATTGTGACGTTGCCTGTATAGGCTTGCGTGCCCGCTGTGGTGATGTTGCTGGCCAAGGCAATGGCGTTGCTGGTCAGGCTGAGGGCCTTACCGCTGGTGAACGACGTGGCGTTACTCACAGAAATTGAGGATGAACCGCTGGTGAAGTTGGCCGTGAGGTTACTCACAAAGTTGGCAGACGACGTGCCGAAACTCAGCACCGAGCCGGAGATGGCACCAGAGTTGTCGTTCATGAGGATCGAAGCGAGTCCACTGGGCTGATTCACAAATAGACTTGTACCTGAGATATTGATATTTGAAGCGGACCTGCTCCACGAGCCGGACGTGGTGATGGTGTAGTTGCCACTCTCAGAGGTAGAGATGATCGAAAGCTGTTCGTTTGCCGAATCTGTCTGGATGGTCAGCAGGTTCGAGCTGTAAGAAAATGTGGCCAGCAACTGCCGCTTCTCAAGTTCGTTCCCCATGAAGTCGATTTGAAGCGTCTTCCGCCCTTTTTGAACAACCTTCATCCGAGAGTCACGACGTGAAACAAGGCCAGCTGATTGAGCAATCTTCTTGATGTTCATCGTGGTTCCTGACTCTCTTCAGATGCAAAGGAAGATGATCAATTCAAACCAGACAATCACAAAGCCCCAAATTGTCATATTTGGATCTCTTCCGGATTGCCTGATTTTACGTTCTCTTTGGGAAGGAATTTCCCAAAAGTCAATTTATTCCGATAATCCGAAGTTGCCCAATACATTATTCGCGAATTTTTTTCCTGAATTGTAAACAATTGTTCACGCAAATATTGGAGAATTGCAACGGATTGTATCCGTGACGTAACTCCTTAAAACGATCCCAAGCATTTTAGGTGTAGGCGACCGTTCGTAAGTTCCGTTGGCTGTTGAATTCCAGAACAAAACCGGTGGGCTGAAAGGCGGTTGGTTTAGGTTTATCTAGCCGGTCTTGGCGCTAGCCCCGGTTGGTTTGGTTCGGGTTTATCTAGCCGGTCTTGGCGCTAGCCCCGGTTGGTTTGAATATGCGAACCGGGGC
>CAMCFM010000151.1 GCA_945874095.1 Candidatus Kuenenia stuttgartensis | reverse complement strand
GAACTGTCCACACCACCGCTCATGGCAAGCACAACACGTTTGCCAGTATTGGATTCCGTCGATGAACCGGTCATGTTTTACAGCTTCGTTTCCGTGTACCTGAGCGGCCCAGTGAATATGCTCTCAAATCCAAGTTATTGGCCTTGCCTCTGTGAACAACTTATTATAGCAAACCGATTCACAAATGCGAAGATCAGAAATTGGCTTTAAAGACGGAAAGTTTTTCCGGCCTGACCCTAAACCATTCCATTCATGCAGCCGATCCGGCTTTGGCGATACCTTCACTCCAAAAATTCTTCACAAACAAAAATCATGCCGCTCCGGTCCCATCTTGAGCAGGCACAGATCAACCCACACTTTTTGATGCATAACAAGTCTTTTAAACAAGTTATGTGCCAGACTAAAGCGTACTTGACATCCAGTAAAAGAGCCTTTCCGACGTAGCTGAATCGAATGTTTTACGTCTCTTTTTTCAGCAATTCCTCTTAAAAGTTCTTGAATAACTGAGGCCATTCCACTATCTATGTAATAGTCTGGTTGACCGGAGCATCTGTTCTTACTGATTTTTGGGAGCAGTTCGCCATCTGGCGCGGTCTAAGATACCAGCACAAGCATAGACTGAGGAGTTTTATCGATGAAGAAAACACTTTTGAGCGGTTTGTTCCTGATGGTTTCCCTGATGGTTCTGGGCTGTGGTGGCGAAAAGGCCGCTGCTCCTGCTGCTGCTGATGCCAACAAAGCCGCTCCTGCTCCAGGCGCTGCTCCTGCAACACCTGCAACACCTAAGGTTGAAGCCAAGAAGTGAGAATGGCTTAACGCCATCGCCTCTTCTTTAAAGCTTGTTCCGACAAAGGTCGATAGCGGAGGATTCCTGAACTCAGGAATTCTCCGCTATTTTTTTCCGTATCAAACCTGTTATTATTTTATAAAGGCAATCCATGATCAGGCTTGTCATGAGGCAATTTGGACTCGGCTTCAGTACTCTTGATCTCATGGGATACCAAACCTCGATGATTCAGCTTAAACATTTCATGATCTTGACAGGTTTGATTTTTGCCGCAAACCAGACTCTTCCCGCGCAGCACCAAAGACTTGGCCTTGAAGGAGCAAGCGTCACGGAGCGTGGACGCACTCTTTTTGAATGGGTCTGGGAACCTACCAACCTGCCGCGTCCTCTCGAAAGATCTGATGGCCTTGGCCCGATGTTTAATGGGAAAAGCTGTGCTGAATGTCACCATCAAGGCGGTACGGGAGGGGGTGGGATCGGTCTCCATAACACCGAAATCATCACCGCCTGGCCAGTCACTGACAAAACCGGTCACATCTCAACCCGACAGAAGCTCGGGGAAATCCACGAAGGCCTCAAAGTTTCGTCAAGTGTCATATTACATAAGGAATCGTTAAATTCGAGCTATGCCAATTATCGCCAGAAAGTCGCTGGAAAGCATGCGGACTTCACCATCTTCCTGACTCAGCGCAATACTCCAAGCCTGTTTGGTCTCGGATTGGTGGATCAATTGAATGCCAAAATATTACTCCAGCAAGAAGCCATGCAGGCCAGTCTTGGATTAACCGGGCGAGTTTCGCGAACCGACGATGGCCGGGTCGGCAAATTTGGCTGGAAGGCTCAAAAAGTGTCGCTCAAAGAGTTTGTAGAAGAAGCCGCAGCAGCGGAACTTGGCCTGGAATCGAGAACCAAACATCAGGGGTCGGATCCGCGCAAGCCAGTCGAGCCAGCTTCCACAACTGACTTAAGCGATGAGCAACTCGACGCAATCACCGCCTTTGTTTCAAGCCTTCCAAAGCCCAAATCAAAGCTCTCTAAAGATGAATCTCCAGGCCAAGATCTTTTCAGACAGATTGGCTGCCAGGACTGTCATGTCGAAAAACTTGGCGATATTTCAGGCATTTATAGTGATCTGCTGCTACATGACATGAAGCCTGAACTGCAAGAGGCTGGATCTTACGCGATATTTGGAGTCTCAAATTCAGGAAAACCCGTCTCTACAATCGACTCCGTCAAGGCCAGCGAGTGGAGAACGCCGCCTTTATGGGGAGTGGGTTCGACACCTCCTTATTTACACGATGGCAGCGCGAAGAGCCTCGAAGACGCCATCGCCGACCATGGTGGGGAAGCTCTGGAATCCGCCAGAAAGTTCCAGCAACTCAATTCAGATCAGCGAAATGAGTTATTGAAATTCCTGCAATCGCTTTAGGGCTTAGGTACAGGTGGAGGATCGTTCGGGTTCGGAATAAACCGAGGCACTTTTCCTCTGAGGATTCCGTTAAAAAGCATGTCGAGACCTGTGTCAACAGCCCGATTTTTCAACTTCTCGCCCAGATCTTTCATCGTTGCATCAAAGGCAGTTTTATCGACCTCAGGCTTATCGAGAGTTCCACGGATCGGGATCTTGAATTGCTCCTGCCCCAGAAACGATTGGAAAAGTGGCACATTTTGTAAAAGAGTCGGAGTCACAGGCACTTCAACCATCAAATCAAGCTCTTTTTTGAATGTCACAGAACCGGAAAAGTCGAGTCGTGTGAGTTGACCAATCGGTATGCTCAAACCATGCTGAATCACACGATCGCCCTGGATTTCAAATTGAATGGGTTGATCGAGTGAAAAAGTTGGTGGGGGAGGTAAACCAACGCTTTGTGTCAAGTTTAATAGCCACGGACCTGGCCCGAATTGAACGTCGTCAAATGCCATATCGCCCTTGAGTGACAATGGAACCGACTTATCCGCCAGAGGTATAACTCCATCAGATATCTTTGCCGAGATAAATCCATTCACCCGAGTGGCTGATGCCAGAGCAGGGGCTGGATAGACCATGTAATTCTGAGAAGTGAGCTGATCGAGTGACATGCGTGTCAGAGTTGTTTTGGCTCCAAGTTTTATGCGAGCCGGCTTGGCATCGGCTGTCATTTCTATCAATGGCTCAATATGCAATCGGCCGTCATTAATCGTGGTATCAATCGGCGCCACTGCCAAAACTCCATCCAGCCATTTTACATCCAGATCCATCTCACCAAGCTGAATTCCGCCGGATTTAAACCGTTTGACTTTGGTGTTTAAATTGGCCTGCATGGCCTTAAGCTCATTTTTACCGATCGGGCCATGGGCCGCAAATTGAATCGGAGTCATCTCCAATTCCACAGGTGCCGTATCAGAGTTCGCCAAAAGCTCTTTAATCTTCGTGGAATCCACTTTGACTGATCCATTTAAATCAATCGCAGCCTTCACACCACTAACATCCATAGCCTTGCCTTGAAGGGTTGCATCAATTCCTGGGAAGGACAGGTGGGTATCTTTTAATGAAATGTCCACTGTGGGATCAATTGAGGCACGAATATCCGACTGCAATTGAAGCCGATCGACAGCTGTCAGAAACGAAGGCAAATTTGACGAATCCGACCATTGAATGTCGGCTCGAATTCTAGGCTTGATATGAAACTGTTTGGGCCCTTCTGTGACAATCACCCGGCCTGTAGCCCACGCAGTTGCTCCAATTCCCATCGAGTTTCCAGCGATTGGCCACCGATCAAATTCCGCTTGAATCTCAACCGATTTATCTGTCCATCTCTGAATTTTACCCTGCACGGAGAGTGCAAATCTCGCCTTCCTGGCTCCGGCTGCGCTGGCGTCCAGAGAGAAGCTCAAAGGACCTGGTGATTGAGGCAAATCAATCAGAATATCGGCATTATTTGAAACAAATGGTTCGAAAAGCTCAGGGGTCATCACCTTCAGGGTCGATTTCCTGATCTCGATTGCGAAATCGCGTCCTGCATTTGGCTTAATCAGACTTCCCAGAGCCCGAATCAGATTGATTGTTCCATCTGGTTCGCGTTTGATGTCGATGACAGCTTCCTCCAGAGAAAGCGTCCCCATATCATCCGGATCCTCGATCAATTGCCAGAGCGTTCGGCTGAGCTTGACCGTTTTTGAGTCGATCACAACCGTTCCGTCCTGATCCTGAATCTGAAATCCAGACATCACCAGCGGTTGATCCCATCCAAACTGAAATTTATCGACTGTCAGCGAACCAGGGGCGATCAGTGGCTTGACCACTCCCAAGATCCTGGGCTTCATCCAATCGGCAGAGAGAATTTCTGGTAGAGATAAAAGCCCGATGCCTATCCCAGCAATGATCAGCCCGATGCACAATCCGGTCCATAGCAGAAGATTTCGTTTCCTGGGCTTAGGGCTCAGCGGTGTGGTCATGGTCAGCTTCTTCTATTTCTCTGAACGACGGTCACTGTGCAGAAGGGACTTAAGGCCGGACCTGCTTGATCAGGGCGTATCAAAATCGTCAGGACCGGTAGAACTCCCCTAGGACAATCCACAATCAAAGTTTACCATAATCCTGCCAGAATCGCATCGCGTTGAACGGTTGCGTTATCGGAACTCAGAACCGTCGAACACGGCGACTCAAGACTTTTTGAAAGCGGCTAATCACAGTGGATGGGCAAAGGACGGACCCCACAACCCGCCGGAACTTATGTCTCTTAGTGGCGAGCCTTTACGCCTCCCAAGGCTGCTGGTGGCCAGCCCTCTCCATGCACTTGAAAAGCATGGGAATTGATCCGAGAAGCACGGGATGGATCTTTTCATCTCTGGCACTCTCGACAATCTTTGCCCCTTTGGTACACGGCCGACTGGCGGACAAAAAGATCGCAGCAGAGAAGATTCTCGCCTTCTCTTACACCGTAGGCGCGATCATGCTGATCGGTATCTCCCAATATCATGGAAAAAGCGCCGTCTTTCTTTTCATCTTTTTCATGGGTTACTGGCTACTCGTTGCTCCCGGATTCAGCTTAAGCAACGCGATCAGTTTGCGACACCTGGCACAACCGCGTGAAGAATTCGGTGGAGTCAGACTTTGGGGCACGGTTGGATGGATGGTTGGTAGTTACGCCGTTGCAGCTCTATTCCTGGTTTCTGGGCCAAGGCCGTCAGGAACTGGGATCCCTCTCATCTTTTACGTCAGCGGATTCCTCTCACTTTTGACAGCGTTTCAGGCCTTACGACTGACTCCATCTCCGCCGATGGAGCAATCTGGAGTCGGATTCGTCCATGCCCTTCGATCCGATCTACTGAAACAAAAAGACTTTGTCGTTTATCTATGTTTAGGGTTTGGTGTCTGTCTAACCACACCTTTTGTGTTCCAGTTGATCCCATCCATGCTCGAACACGAAGGGCTGTCGCGGCCACAGGTCATGACTGCCATGACACTTGGACAAATCCCCGAAATCTTTGCGCTTTGGACACTTCCATGGATTGTTCGACGAATCGGATTTCGCGGAGCACTCTTCCTCGGTTTATTCAGCTGGGTCATCCGATATGGGGTCATCGCCGCAGGTGCTCCGTTGATCTGGATCATCCTGAGCATGCCCATGCAGGGCCTGGCGATCGGATTTTTCACCGTGGGGGGGCAAGTTTTTGTCGATGAAAAATCACCAAGAGAAAGCCGTGCTTCGATTCAGGCCTTACAAGTCATGGTGACTTCTGGGCTAGGTAGCTTTTTGGGCAGCTTGCTGGCAGGGGAGTGCCAAATGCTTTGGCCCAATCAACCAGAATTTGTGTTTCTGGTTCCATGCCTCATTGACCTTGTTTTATGTTTTGTGCTATTAATAATGTTCCAGCCAACATCAGGTGCCGATCCAAAGTGGAAGCCAGCGGCTTCTTAATCTGTCGAAATTCATGACAGGTTGATTCCAGATTCTCAGTCAACGACAAATCCTGAATAGAAATGACGGAGACTTCGCGTGGATGACTATTTACGCATCATGACCGTCACGGATCGTGATATCCCGTTGATCGACCTCCAAAAAGCAGCCAAACATGGCGCGATCTGGTCGATGGATCTCCCATCTAACGATGGCAACTATCTGCTTGTCGGACCTGTAGCAAATCAAGCTGGCGAAATCTGGGCAACGATTGAACGGAACCTCGTTGGTCCTGGTACGTTAGGGGCTGAAGAAGTCGCAGAATTCATGGACACGCTAGACCAGGGTGGGCCACCTTCTGCTGGCCGATGGCTGACAGATTACCTTGAAAGCGTTCGGGCCATTTATGCTATCCGGATTTATCCAGATGCGATGAAAGACGATCCAAAAGCGTTTGAAACTATTTATGAAGTTCGTACGGCGCTTCATAAAATTATCGGTGGAATAGGCCGCTGGGGCGATCTGGGTTACACCAACGATCAAGATCGACTCATCTGGTGTCGCCGCGATCGCAATGTGACCGGTTTGACTGTCGCTTCCATGCTCGACGAGTTTTCAGGCAGATGGATCGAAATCCAAGTCAATCTGGATGATCCCACCGAATTCAGCGCGTTTCAAAATGGCGAAATTTTAAGTGTCATGAAAGATCGTGTTAAGAACTGAATTTAAAATACTCTTTATAAGCTCGTCGGTTTTTAGACCCCATTCTCGAAGATTACCCGTTTTTTTCAATTCAATGTCGAATACCCCCTGCCGGACTCGAACCGACGTCTCCGAGATGAGATCCCGGCGTCCTGGGCCGCTAGACCAAGGGGGCGTACCTGATTTATAACATCCGAAATCAAAACTTCAAGGTTTATTCCGGGCCACCTCAGTCGCCTGACCAAATTCAAGGAGCGAAATTTCGTCGAGAATGTGGTAAATTCATCCTGAGTTCTCGAGGATTGCGAACCTCGACCTGTTTCCAGTACCGACCGTCCAAATCGACCTGCTTCTGAAATGACTCCAAAATGACTGGTGAACCCGGAACCGACCATAGCCCCCAAAGCAGTCCTTCGTTAGCAGGTCTACGGGTCGCTGCACTGGAAAGCCGGATGTCGGACCAAACCGCAATTCTCATCGAACGGGCCGGCGGTGTGGCTGTCCGAGCCCCATCCATGCGGGAATTACCGCTCGATAATCAGCATCAAGCCTTACATTTCGCCGAACACCTGCTCTCCGATCAACTTGATGTTGTGATTTTTCTGACCGGTGTCGGCGCCAAACATCTTGCCGAAGCCATCGAAACCAAATATCCAGCCGAAGTCTGGAAAGCCGCATTAGCCAAAACAACCATCGTCGCCCGTGGGCCAAAACCGCTCACCGTTCTGCGTGGATGGGGTCTTAAAGTCGCTGTACAAGTGCCTGAGCCGAACACTTGGCGTGACGTTCTGGAATCGCTCGACCAAAAGCTTCCTGTGCAGGGAAAGCGGATTGCGATTCAGGAATATGGGCAAACCAACCCAGAACTGATCGCAGGACTTGAAGAACGAGGCGCCAAGTCAATTGAACTGGTTGCCGTGTATCGATGGGCCTTGCCGGAAGATTTGGGGCCACTCAAGGCTGCCATTTCTGGCCTGATCGCCGGCCAGATCGGGGTTCTGGCCGTGACCAGCGCACAGCAGGTCAAGCACATGCTTCAAGTCGCTGAATCAGAAGGACTTGCAAAGCCATTAATTGATGCTCTCAACCATCATGTCATCGTGGCCTCCATCGGACCTGTTGCAACCGAAACACTCATCGAATCTGGAATTCGCCCCGACCTGGAGCCAGAACACCCAAAACTTGGGCCACTGGTGCAGACTCTGGCCAAGACCTGGAAATCGCTCGGAAAGATTCAGGACGAGCGCCCGTTTGGGACATGGCTGCCCCAGACTTCCTGAAAATCAAATCCACCATCGCTCCCTTCTCAATTACAAAAAACACACACAATCCTCAAGGCATTTGAAGTGACACCAACACAATCATCGGCTAACACATTCATCTCAGCGTGTCGCCGTCAACAGACATCCCACACACCGGTCTGGCTGATGAGGCAGGCTGGCAGGTATCAGCCTGAATATCGCGAATTACGATCAAAAGTCGGCTTCCTGGAGCTTTGCCACACCCCTGAACTGGCCGCCAAAGTCACCATCGATGCCGCCAATTGGCTCGACACGGATGCCGCGATTCTATTTGCGGACATCCTGCTGATCCTGGAACCTATGGGCTTCGACCTGGAATTTGTCAAAGGCGATGGGCCAGCCATCCACAACCCTGTCAGATCAGGCTCTGATGTCGATCGGGTACGAGACTCCGAGACGACCGAACCTTTGAGCTATGTCTATGAAGCCGTCAAACTGATCCGCCGCGACCTGCCCCAAGAACGCGACCTGATCGGCTTTGCAGGTGCCCCTTTTACGCTGGCTTGTTATGCCATTGAAGGTGGCGGGAGCAGGCATTACGACAAAGCCAAAACCTTTATGTATCAGCATCCGGAGAGCTTTAAAATCCTGATGCAGAAATTGACAGAAGCCACCATCGGCTACCTGAACGCCCAGATTGAAGCCGGCGCAGATGTGGTTCAACTGTTCGACAGCTGGGTGGGTAACCTCTCCCACAGAGACTATGTCGCACACGTCCAGCCCCACATGAAACGCCTGTTTGAAGGCCTCAAACCCGGAGTTCCTTCCATCCACTTTGGCACAGGTACAGGCCATTTACTGGAAGCCCAACGCGATGCCGGTGGAGACGTGATCGGGCTTGACTGGCGTGCTGATCTCGACGAATCATGGGCCATGCTTGGCGATAA
>CAMCFM010000150.1 GCA_945874095.1 Candidatus Kuenenia stuttgartensis | reverse complement strand
CTGCGTGCCCTTGGGATTCGTCCATCGGTCATCCACCTGAACGAAGGCCATAGCGCGTTTGCCCTTCTGGAAGAAATTCATGGCGAAATGGACTATCAGGGTCAGTCCTTCTGGGACGCTGCCCGTGAGGTCTCTGCCCGAACCGTCTTCACCACCCACACTCCAGTTGCTGCCGGTCACGACCGGTTCTGGGCCGAGCTGGTGGAAGAAAATCTGGGCATCATTCGCGAACATCTTGGTCTCTCATATGAAGATTTCCTTGGCCTTGGACGAGTTCACCCGCACGATCAGGGCGAGCCGTTCTGCATGACCGTTCTGGCCTTGAAACTGGCCCGGCGTGCCAATGGAGTGAGTGCCATTCACGGCGAAGTCTCACGCCAGATGTGGCACCCTCTGTATCAAAACAAACGGCTTGAAGAGGTTCCGATCGGTCACATCACGAACGGAGTTCACGCCGGCACGTGGATCGCTCCACAGATGCAAAGGATGTATGACCTTCACCTTCCAGCCGACTGGAGAGCCCGGATCCGCCATCCGGAAGTCTGGACATCCATTGATACCATCAGTGACAACGAGTTCTGGGAAACCCACCAGATCCTGAAAGCGAGTATGATTTCCTATGCCCGTAAACGACTTGTTTCGCAAGCCAAAGCTCGCGACGAATCGGATACTGTGCTGGAGAAGCTGGGCAAGCGTCTGGATCTGGATGTTCTGACCATCGGATTTGCACGACGGTTTGCGACCTATAAGCGGGCTGGGCTGATTCTTTCCGAAGCCGATCGTCTGATCGAGATGGTTCAGGCTACTGGCAAGAAAATCCAGCTGGTGTTTGCAGGTAAGGCACACCCTGAGGACAAGTTCGGTAAGGAATTGATTCAGTCGATTGTCAAGAAGACACGTCAGGCAGACTTCGAAGACTGGGTCGTCTTCCTCGAAGATTACGACATGAACGTCGCCCGTCACCTGGTCCAGGGTGTGGATGTGTGGTTGAACAATCCTCGGCGTCCGCAGGAGGCCAGCGGGACATCGGGCGAGAAGGCACTGCTGAATGGTGTCCTGAATTTCTCGGTGCTGGATGGATGGTGGGCCGAGGCTTATAACGGGATCAATGGATTCTCGATCGGCCAAGGGCAAACCAATGTGGATGTCCAGATCCAGGATCGTCGGGATCATGAGGACCTGATCAAAACCTTGATCACGGAAATCATTCCTCTCTACTACGACCGCGATGCCGATGGCCTGCCTCGCCAATGGATTGCGCGCCAAAAGGCGGCTCTGAGAAGTCTCGGCTGGCGGTTTAACGCCGACCGGATGGTCATGGACTATGCCGAAAGATGTTACCTCCCAGCGGCCATGGGCATTTCATGTCACATACCGGTGTGATAAATTGATCATTCTCAAGGGTGTCACACCTGTCCGTATACAGATTGGGCCGTGTGTGACACCTGACGGGAATGCGTGCCATTCAACGTTTTAATCCAGCATGGAGACGAAAGTCATGGCGGAATCGGACCCTTATATCGGCAAATCGCTGGGTTCGTTCCAGATTGAGAAGTGCATTGGCTCAGGCGCCATGGGCGTAGTCTATCTGGCTGTGCATGAGACTACGCGTAAAAAAGTGGCCATTAAAATTCTTCCCAAAGAGATGGTTGGTAAAGGCCAGGGCGCGGAGCGATTCCATCGGGAAGCCAATCTTCTCCAGCAGTTCAAGCACCCAAATATCGTAAGATTTCAGGCGTTTGGCCGAAATCTAGGCACACTTTATGTGGCCATGGAGCTGGTCGAAGGTGGGACTCTGGACGAGTATCTGGAGAAAGAGGCTCCGCTCGACTGGCGCAAGGCGTGCCAGTTTGCGATCGAAATTTGCGACGCCCTCCACTATGCCCACGAACGCGAGGTGGTGCATCGCGATTTGAAGCCTTCCAACCTGCTCCTGACAGCCGAGGGGAAGATTAAACTTTCTGACTTCGGTATCGCGAAAGATCTTGTTGGAACAGCTCTTACAGCGACAGGCAGAACCCTTGGGACAGCCGCTTATATGGCTCCCGAGCAAATCTCCGGCACACCGGCCATCAGCCATAAAACGGACTTGTACGCTCTTGGGGTGATCCTCCATCAGATGATCTGCAAGAGTCTTCCGTTTGAGGTAAAAACGCAGACAGCCATTCTGGCGGCCCATCTGAACACGCCGGCACCCCGGCTGAGCCAGAAGAATCCTGAGATTCCGGTGATTCTGGACGACATTACGTTCAGCCTCCTCCAAAAAGCGCCTGGCGACCGTCCGTGGGACGCCCTTGCCGTGGCGACCCGATTCCGCGAACTTCTGGAATGGGATGCAGCGGGTAAGCCGATCAAATATGTGGTCAAGCCAGGGGTGAATCCACTTCGGGCTGGCGCCAGCGACCTCAACAAAAAAGTTCAGAAGGGCAAGCCAAAAGTCTCCAGAGACTGGAAAAAGATCAGTGAACTCTCTGGTCTTTTTGCGTGTCTGGCAGTGCTTTTGGGGTTGATTGGATATTACGTGTGGCCTGTCAGTGCGAATTATTATCACGATCATGCGGCCCAACTTATGGCGAGTGAGGAATACAGCGACTGGAATCAGGCGTTGAATCGCTATATCAAGCCGCTTGAAACGAAATTTCCAGATCATGCGTTTAAGGACGATGTTCGACAGTGGAAGGACAAGCTTTATTCGACTCAAGCAGAACGTCGGGCCGAAATTCTGGATAAGTCTACGATTGCAGCCTTGTCGAGACCTGATGGGCCTGCTGAAAGTTTGTATGTAAAGTCGCGAGATCAAGCGGCTGAGGCGATCAAGGCCGATGACTTGCCGCGCGTTGCAGGCTACTGGATGCAACTCTCCGAGCGACTTAAGTCGCTTGCGGAGAAGGACGAAACCGCATGGGGCTGGCAGGTGCTGGCCAAAAAGCGCGGCGATGCAGCCCGCATGGAATGGGAGGCTCGGATTCTGCCGCTTGTTCAGAAGCAGAAACGCTGGATACAGGCCAAGGATCACGGATCCCCCACAGACGAGGAGGAGACCCGTGCCGATTTCGAAAAGGCCTTGAAGCAGTCCAAAGACTGGTCAAAAGCAACCCCCGAAACGTTCCCGGCCAGTCCTGTTTTTGTGCCTGTCATACCGGAGCAGATCTCCGATCCCAAAGCCGATTGATATTTCTTAAGATCAACTTGCCGTCTTCAAAACCAACCAACCGGGGCTAACGCCAAGCCCGGCTAGATAAGCATGGCGCTATCCCACAGTTTCCGGGTTTGAATCTAGCCGCAGGGCGCTAGCCCCCGGTTTCTTCGATATAGAAACCCAACCGGGGGCTAGCGCCAGGCCCGGCTAGACAACAGCCGCGTTGGGCTTGGCTACGGTTCGCTAAAAAACGGAAGTTATTTCCTGCCCGTTCCTTAGCAGCGACCTGTCATTCCTGAATTACGAAACCAATCTCTTTGCCTGCTGAATGAGCTGATTTGATGTCTTACCGACTGTTTTTTTATGAGTAAAACTTAAAACTTGATTGACGAATTGCGTTAATCAGGATAATTTAACACTATCTCATGCCGGCGGAGTCTCATCTCCGTTGAAAATCCCCTACATATCTATTGATCTGGAATTGACTATGTCACAGTCGTCTGTGCGCTATTTGGGTTCGCGCGAACTGCATCGGGAACTGCCGAGAATTTTGGAGGAACTGACCGATTCGACCTCAAGACTCGTTCTGACAATCCATTCCAAGCCAAGGGCCGTAATGCTTGGCGCCGAAGCATTTGCGGCTCTCGTGAAGCAGGTTTGTGAGCTGGATAAAAAACTGGGCCAGGAATTGTCGGAATTGACAAAGACCGAGACTGGAAAGGTTTCCGTCGAAAAGAAACGCGAAAGTGTTGTAGAGCGGGCACCCGTTAAAGCTCCAGTCAAAAAATCGCCGAAATCACGTAAGAAGTTACGAGCCAAAGCCGCCCGCTAAACAGTTCTCGTTCGTAAATCTGAAGTTTTGAGCTTGAGATTTGGGGCCGAGCCTAACGTCGATTCATCCGCTTCAAATCGACAACATGTTGATCTAGGCCATGCCCCCTGACATGGCGGGCTTTGACTGTATTGTGATCTAGGCCATGCCCCCTGACATGGCGGGCTTTGGCCCTGTCTGAAAAATCCTCGATCAAACCCTTGCCGTCAGTCTCAACCTGTTCCATGTGTGGCCCGGCAAAATCCTTCAAATGTTTTACCAAGTCCAAATCTGAGGGTGGGAAAGAGGTTCTGAACCATCTTGGAATTTGTTGGGCGGGAATGTCTGGACTTCACCCCCGCACGGCCCCAATATGACTACATACGAGTAGGTCGGGCATGGCTCAGGAACCGCCATGCCGCTCAAGACGAGCGTCGGACGGAGGACGCTAAGGCGATTCTCCCACCCTCGGGACGAGGCTTTTTCTATGGCTCACCAGCCATTTGTGCATCTTCATTGCCACACACACTATAGCCTGCTGGACGGTGCCAACCGGGTGCCGGAACTAGTCGCCAAGTGTAAAGAATTCGGAATGCCGGCCGTGGCTGTGACCGATCACGGTAACCTCTACGGAGCCATGGAACTTCTCAAAGAAGCCAAGGCCATCGGGATCAAGCCGATTATCGGTATGGAAGCTTATATCGCCCCAGGTCGCCGTTCGGAACGCACCCTCGGTGGCTGCAATGGCAAGGAATACGCCTTCCACCTGACCCTTCTGGCCAAAAATGGAACCGGCCTCCGTAACCTGATCAGGCTCTCCAGCAAAGCGTTTCTTGAAGGCTATTATTACCGCCCCCGTATCGACAAAGAAATTCTTGAACAGCACTCAGAAGGCCTGATATGCCTCTCAGGATGCTGCTCCAGCGAACTTGCTGATCTGGTTCTGAATAACAAAAAGTCCGACGCTGAAGCACTTTGCGCCTGGTATACGAAAATCTTCGGCAAAGAGAATTTCTTCGTCGAGATTCAGGACAACGGCGTTCCCATCCAGCGCGAAACTAACGCAGGCGTAATCGAAGTTGCCAACCGTATGGGCCTTCCCCTGGTCGGCACCAGCGATGCCCACTACCTGACTAAAGCCGACGCCAAAGCACACGACGTTCTGCTTTGTGTCAATATGGGTAAGACCTTCGACGATCCAAACCGGATGAAGTTTGATACCGAAGATTTTTACATTCGCTCGCCCGAGGAAATGTATGCGGTCATGCCCGCTCATTCCGAAGCACTCAAACAAACGGCTCTGATCGCGGAATCGGTCGAAGAATTTTACAAGTCCGCCGGCATCGGTGTTCGCCAGTTTCCCTCATTCCAGCCGCCTGAAGAAAAGACTCCAGAAGCTTTTCTACGCGAGCTTTGTGAAACGGGCTTTAAAAATCGCTATGTCGATAGCCCTCCGGAAGGGGCCCGCGACCGGCTTGAGCATGAGCTTGGAATTATCAACAGGATGGGCTTTGCCAGCTACTTCCTGATCGTCTGGGACTTCGTCCGGTTTGGCCGCGAAGCCGGTATCCCAAGCCTCGCCCGGGGATCGGCCTGTGGCGCTCTGGTCAGCTACCTGCTGGGTTTGTCACACGTTTGCCCGTTGAAATATGACCTCCTGTTCGAACGATTCCTTGACCCGAATCGGGCTGAGGCGCCGGATATCGATATCGACCTCTGTCAGGAGCGTCGCTACGAAGTGATCGAATACGTCAGACGTAAATATGGAGAGGCCAACGTCGCCCAGATCGGCACCTTTGGCACGATGGCGGCCAAGGCGGCGATCAAAGACGTGGGCCGGGTGCTGAACATCCCTCTGGCACGCGTCAACCAGATCACCAACCTGATCCCCAAAACGCTCAATATTTCGATCGATGCCGCCCTCAAGGCTGAACCTGAGCTGCGCAGGATTTGTGCCGCAGATCAGGACATCGACAAGATGATCCAGATGGCCATGCAGCTCGAAGGTCTGGCTCGCAGTGCAGGCACCCACGCCGCCGGTGTGGTGATCGCCGACCGGCCCCTGCAAGACCTCGTCCCGCTCCAGAAGTTGCCGAATAAAGATAAAGATAAAGAAGTCATCACCACCCAGTGGGACATGGGCGATGTGGAAAAAGCCGGTCTCCTGAAAATGGACTTCCTTGGTCTCAGAAACCTCACGATTCTGGACCGGGCCGTAAGGCTGATCAATCGTCGCTATCCTGATGCTCCCATTGATCTTAATAGCGTTCCACTGGACGACCCGGACACTTACGCCCTTTTGCAGAGAGGCGAGACCAAGGGCGTCTTTCAGCTCGAGTCGTCGGGTATCCGCGACCTTCTGATCAAGATGAAGCCCGACGTTTTTGCCGACATCATCGCCACCAACGCCCTGTATCGTCCAGGCCCTCTAAACGGTGGCATGGTTGATGCTTACGTGAATCGTAAGCACAAGCGTGAGGTGCCCGATTACCCTCACCCGGTGATGAAAGAAATTCTTGAAGAGACTCACGGGGTCATGGTCTATCAAGAGCAGGTCATGCGGATTTTGAACCGCCTGGGCAGTATCGAACTTTCCACAGCCTATGCCACCATCAAAGCGATCTCGAAGAAAAAGACAGACGTGATCGCAGCCGGCCGCGAAGCGTTTATCAAAGGCGCTGGAGAGCAGGGGCTGGACGCGGTTCGGGCCCGGGAAATCTTCGACCTGATTGAGTTCTTCGGTGGCTATGGTTTCAACAAGTCGCACTCGACAGCCTACGCCCTGGTGGCCTACCACACAGCCTATTTGAAGTCTCACTATCCAACGGAGTTCATGGCCGCCCTGCTTTCGAGCGAAATCGATGGTTCTGACCGTGACAAACTCACGGAGCACATCGACGACGCACGCCGAATGGGGATTGAGGTCAAGCCTCCGGATGTGAATCAAAGTGAAGCTGGATTCAGGGTTACGGAAAAAGGCAGGATCCATTTCTCGATGGCTGCCATGAAGGGCGTTGGCCTGAAAGCGGTCGATGCGATTGTCGACGCTCGCACCAAGGGCGGATCATTCCTAAGCCTGGACGATTTTCTTGAACGTGTTCCTCCAACAGTGGTTACGCAAGGGGCAGTGGATACCCTGATTAAAGGTGGAGCGTTTGACAGCTTCGGCGCCAAACGGGCCCAATTGCTCGCAGTCTTGCCACGAGCGATGCAGGCGAGCCAATCGGCTCTGGCGGACAAAAAACGCGGACAGACCAGTTTGTTCGACAGCTTTGCATCAGCATCGGCCGGTTCGCCTGTCAAAGATGTCCAGTTTGCATTGCCTGATATTGCCGAACTGCCTGAAAACATTAAACTTGCGGAAGAGAAGAAGATCCTTGGATTTTACTTCTCAAGTCACCCGCTCACGAGTTATTCTGGTCAAATTCAGGCTTTGGCGACACATTCCGTGAACAAACTCTCGACGGTTGGAGATAAGCAGGAAGTCATTCTGGGCGGTTTGATGAGTGAAGTACAGGTTCGGAACGTTTCGAAAAGTCGATCAGGATTGACCAGGATGGGCAAGTTGAGGTTCGAGGATCTCACAGGTTCGATCAATGCCATGCTTTGGCCGGAAGATTTTGCCAAGAATGAAGCCTTGATTTTGGAGGATGCCGTCGTGTTTGTTGCAGGAACTGTGGATAGACGTCGGGACCCTGCCGAGCTGATCATTTCCAGAGTCATGCCGGTGGAGTTGGCGGAAGCTTCATTGGCGCGTGGTCTGGTGCTGAGTTTTGATAGCAAGACAACTGAGGAACGCCACTTGCGACTGGTTCAAGAGGCTTTGCAAGGCTATCCAGGCAGCCTTGAAATCTATTTTGAGATGCTTCAGTTTGGAGGAACAAATCGAGCAATTTACAAAGCCGGCCCGTCGATCAAGGTGAAATACGATGCTGCGTTGATCGCCCGGCTTCGCCAATTGCTCGGGGCTGAGTCCGTTCGAGTGCTTGGGCCAGGCGGAATCACACGAAGTCTGGCGACGGAAAAGCCTGACGAATCGAATGATACAGGCAATGGCAAAGAATCGTGGTCAGAAGATCCGATGGAAGCCGAAATGATGCTCATCGGCGACGACGACTAACAAAGCAGGGTGAGATGCATCCCACCTGCTTCTATTGCTCACTCACGCCTGATAAAAATGTTTTGCTAGCCGGTCTTGGCGCTAGCCCCGGTTCCGCATATTCAACCCAACCGGGGCTAGCGTTAAGACCGGCTAGTGCTCCGTCAAGTCAAGATTGTTGGGTAGGCGGGCGGCACCAGGCATCTCCTCTGGACATCCATAAACCCTTAACCATTGATCTTTTGGGTTCCGGAGGAGACTCCAGAGCAAACCACCCCATTTATAAGGCTTGAGGGGGTAGTAGGGTGGGGTGAAGCCCACCATTCGTGGCGCGAACGGATGACGTCGATTTATCCAGTCATTCGTAAGTTGAAAATCATGTGTTTTATAGTGTATGAAACGCAATCGATGATTCATTGTACAGACATTCCACATGGATTTGCGAAAGGTGGGCTTCACCCCACCCTACAGGAACTACCCCATTTATAAGGCTTGAGGGGGCACTAGAT
>CAMCFM010000149.1 GCA_945874095.1 Candidatus Kuenenia stuttgartensis | reverse complement strand
GGGTTGCCTATCTGTTTTTGGAGATATTCACCGGCCAGTTTGTATCCAAGAGCATCGTTCCCAATCGGTTTCATAAACGCTTGTGCCTGAGAGATGCACCAGATGGAAGCGATCGCAAGCCAAATGGCCGGCCCGGGCTGGGCCTGAATTCCATCAGGAATCCACTTCATTCGGGCCAGAATTTGCATGGCACGGGTACTGACCCAGAACAGGCCAGCGCCGGTTGCGATCAGGAGAATCTGCGATGGAACCATGGTATGACGCGGTGCACAATAGCCCTGAGTGGCGTGCAGACGGATCAGGGCCACGGCTGAAAGGCTTAATATAAAGAGGATCAGCAGGCCGCTGCGAGCCGACGCGGCATTTTGGCGTTTCCAGGTCAATAAACCGATCACGGCGAGAATCAGTCCAACGCTGGTGGTGGCTTCTTTTGTGGCTCGATAAAAAGCCGATGCCGCCAAGGCCCAGGTTTCCAATTCAGTCTGGTTCGGATTGAGCGGGCGTTCACGCTCCACAGCATGTGCGGCGGCCCGTTTTTCGAGTCCGATCACCTTGGCAATGGCCGGCTTGGTGCCGATACTGCCTCGGGAAAGGATGACCGGGACACTGAAAATGGCCGTAGCCAGGCCCAGCATTGCGAGTACGCGGCCCAGTCGGGGCCAGTCGATTCTTGTTCGCGGCAGCAAAGGAGTGACCAGAATGGTCAGGCCCAGTGCGATGCAGATCAGAAGTCCCTCAGGCCTTGTCCAGTAAGCCATTGCGCCAGATACGGCGACACCGGCGAGCCAGCCGGGCCGGCCACGTTTGAGAAATTCGAGGGCGAAGGCGACGGACCAGCACCAGAAGTGGAGAAAGGTGCTTTCGCTGAGCGCATCGGCGAGGATCTGGCTGGTGTGTGGGACGGCGTAAAACGCGGCCACGCCTAGCCATGCGACATGATCACCGAACAGGCTCCGGCCCATGCAGTAGAGCGGAATCACGATCAGGATCCCGTGAATCAACGAGGCTGTCCAGGCGGCATTTTGCCAGCCAACGGGCGTATCGGGCATGCCGACCATGGTCCAGACGGCGGCAATCTGGAGAGGATACATCGGGTGATCCACCGATCCGACCAATCCGCCCTGCCAGTCGCCGGCGGCAATTTTCTTGGCCTGAGTGGTGTATCTAAGGCCATCTGCTGAAATGACTTCGGCACGGCTGACCCGCCAGACGAGAAGGGCGGTTACGGCCATTAAGAGCCAGGCCACGCGACGTGCATGTTCTGAGATAGTCATGTCTCTGGCTCCTCCGTGAACCGTTTTTTTTGAGGTGTTGAAAAATCAAGTCGGTGTGAGTCTTGGTTTAGTCAGATTCAGGTTGGTCGAGTTTTGAAACCACGTCATAAGCCCAGTCACGGGCGTCTGTTCCGAGTGGTTCTGTGCCGTGCTGGAATTGGGTAGTGAGTTGGTGGATTGCGTTCCAGACCTCTGGGGGATAGCTGCCGAAACCGGCTTTGGCGAGGCGGGCCTTGATGGATGCCTCCAGGCGAACGACCCCAAGCATGATACGGAACTCTAGCCAGGGTCTGTTTTTGCGGAAATAGACCAAGCGGCTATGGCGAGTCCACAGGCGGATCATAGGGGAAACAGACCGATTCTGCAAGGGCTTTTGATGGATGACCGTCAGGCCTGGTTCGAAGCAGGTGAGCCAGCCCTTGAGGCGTGCCCTGTGGCAGAAGTCAGTCTCTTCGAAATAGAGGAAAAAGTCTGTGTCGAAACCGTTTAAGTCGTGCATGACACGGGTACGGACGAGAAAGAATGCGCCGGTGACCCAATCGACGGGCCCAAATTTTTGTGGAGAAACGATCTGGTAACGTCGGCGGGTTCGTGGTAAGAAAAGCTCCATCAATCCGCGAATGACTGTCGGAAACGTCCCCACGGAAGGCTGGCGTGAACCGTCCGGATTGGTCAGACCGATGCCGATGATGCCTGCATTGTTGGCTGATGGGCTGGAATGGATCTCGTCGAGGAGGGCGAGAACGTGGCTCAACAAATCGCTTGTGACACTCACATCAGGGTTCAAAATCAGCAGCCATTGCCCGTTGGAGGCATGCCAACCGGCGTTTACACCGGCACCGAAACCACCATTGGTGGGCATGTCAAGCCATGTGAGGCCATGAAGTTGTGGGCGATTGGAGGGCGGATTGGAGGGCGAGTGATTGTCGACCACGATGACTTCGATCAGGCTTGTTTCAAACGGAGTGGAGGTTTGAATCGCCTGAATCTGGGCGATCACGTCCGGCCAACTGCCGTAATTGACGATCACAATGCTCAGTTTCGGAGTCTGGATCGCCTTCATAATCGCCTGTCTGAATGCCAGAATCGCCAGTTCTTGCGAGGTATCGAACGCCCGAATTTTGATCGTTCACGGATTATAGCAAAAACGATCGAGTCGGTGACGTCCACGAGTTCCAGTCAACTCAATGCCGGAATCATAAAATCACGAATGTTTCGCACCACGGAAGGTCGGCCATGACAAACTATTTTAGTGATTCTGCTCTGAATCCGACATTTTCAGAAATCAATCCGCCCATAGTTGGTGTGCCAGAGGAACCGGCACGGGTTTTAATTATAGGATCAAGGGCCGATTCCCGGCACACATCGCGACGGGTTCGGCTGACCGAGAACGCTCAGGCCACGCCCGTGATTCTGGGCTATGTGGATGCTGCCCACAGGCAGTCGAGAGGCCCTTTGGCACGGACTCGCCAGGTGGTGATTGATCCCGGTTGCGAGCCGGTGCCGGTGCTGGGAAGGCTTGAGGATTTGCCCCGATTGATTCAGTCCAGTCGGCCGACTCATATTGTGATCACTCAGGCGGAAGGCTCATTGACGCGTATCAGGCGGCAGATTTCGATGCTCCAGAATGCGGGCGTGAGCGTGGTTTGGATCGCTGAAAGTAGCCCGACCGTGGCTACCATGGCGGCCCATCTGTCGGCCCCGGCAGCTTTGCTTTTTCATACACGGCCACGTGCTGAACGGTTATTGAAGCGAGGGCTTGACATTGCAGCCACTGTGGCGGGCTTGATCGTGCTTTCACCGATATTGGCCATGATTTCAATAGGCGTGATGATCACTTCAGGCCGGCCGATTCTGTATAGTCAGACGCGGATCGGGCGGGGTGGACGGCCGTTTGAAATCTTGAAATTCCGGAGCATGAAACGCGATGCAGAGCGAGAGACAGGGCCAATCTGGGCCTCGTCGGCAGATACGCGCTGCACCCGGTTTGGGACATTTTTGAGACGCACGAATCTCGACGAATTGCCACAGCTTTGGAACGTCTTGAAGGGCGAGATGAGCCTGGTGGGACCGCGACCGGAACGGCCGATTTTTGTCGAAGAGTTCCGCGAAATCCTGCCTGATTACGACCTTAGGCACGCCATGCCGGTGGGGATGACCGGTTGGGCGCAGGTGCATGGATGGAGGGGGCGGACGAGTATCCGCAAGCGATTGCAATATGACCTGGATTATATTCAGAGATGGTCGTTCTGGATCGACATCAAAGTGCTCTGGATGACCGTCGAGCATGTGGTTCTGGGCAGGATTACCTGGATGATACGTCCACAGGCCTGGTGGGAGAGGCGTCAGAGATGGCCTTGAGGAATGGTTTGTGGGCCGGTGCTAATGGAGGGTGGGATGAATCATCAATTATCGAGAGAAACCCGCTTTATAATAATGGATTAGACTGTTTGAAAGAAAGCCATCAGGTAGCTCCTCCGGAGCCCAAATCAATGTGTTGTTAAATTGTTGTCCTTCGGACATTTCTATTAATAGGTGTCTCCTCCGGAGCCCGGAAAAAATACGTTTTGATTCCTAAATTCGAACCGGGGCTAGTGCCAAGACCGGCTAGATAAAACCAAACCAATCGAACCGGGGCTAGCGCCAAGACCGGCTAGATTTCATCAATCCACCCATCTTGGTTTGGCGATTCGTGATGCCCAGCTGATTTGTTTTAAATCGATTGCCAGTTCTTCTGGCGAATCTGATAATCCCTGGCCGTCGTGCAATAATGCAACGGGTGCAATGTGCGATGATAATTCGAGGGCCGCTGTTGATTCGGGAATTCCATCCGCATTGTCGCCGGGTACATGATTTAATATCACGCCTGCTACACGCGTTGGGCCTTGTCTTAATGCATTGACTGTTCCCATGGTATGGCTCAGAGTTCCCAGGCCACGCCTTCCCACCACCACTACGGGCCAGTCCAAAGATTCAATCAGGCTTAATACCGTTTTACCGCCCTCGGCCATCGGGCAATGCAGGCCGCCTACGCCTTCCATTAAAATGCAATCCACATTCAGATCCATCCAGCCTTGAATGGACATCTCCACCGCCTGATAAAGTTCCGCCCATTCCAATCTTCGGCCTTCGGCTCGGGCCGCTACGGTGGGTGCGGCGGCTGCCTCAAATGTGATGGGACAGGCCAGTTGCAATATTTCTTTCGTGATCGGCCAGCCGGCCATTTTTAATAAAATCATCGGGTCGGAATTTGGCGAAAACAGGTCCGTCAAACCGGTCGCCGCAGGCTTGATGACACCAACTTTCAGACCCTCATTTGAAATACAACGGGCAATGGCTGCTGTGACCCAGGTTTTGCCAACGTCTGTATTGGTGCCGGTCACAAACAGGCCTGGGAGTTGCAATCGCGAGAGCTTCATGGAACTAGTTCCGCAGCGATTGTATTTTCCATTTCCAGATAGGACTCGATAAAGATGCCGAGCATGTCGTTAATCTCCTGATCTGTGGAGATCAAGGGCGGCAGGAAGGTGACGTTATGGCCCAGAGGGCGGATTAGCAAGCCTTTTGAGCGTGCGATTCGGCACATGATTGCAGAGGGTTTCAAATGGGCCGGAAATTCCATTTGGGTGGCTCGATCTTGTACCAGATCGACGCCGATCATTAATCCTCTCTGGCGAATTTCGCCAATAAATCTTCGGCCTATTAAATCACGGTCAAATCGTTCTGAAATGCGCTGGGCTTGTCGATTGACATTTTCGAGAATATGGTCGTGTTCAAAGGCATCCAGAACGGCCAGGGCTACGGCTGAGCCTAATGGATTACCGGTAAAGGTGTGGCCGTGGTAGAAGGTTTTGGGGTTGGAAGGGTCGCCCCGGAATGCATTATAGATTTCATTTGTGGTGACGGTGGCGGCCATGGGCAGATATCCGCCAGTGAGGCCTTTGGCAAGGCAGATGAAATCGGGCGAAACGGCTTCCTGTTCGCAGGCGAACATGGTTCCAGTTCGGCCAAAACCGACGGCCACTTCGTCGAGAATCAGCAGAACGTTGCGGTTGCGACAATGATCGGCCAGACCCTTGAGCCAGCCTTCTGGCTGGGTGATCATGCCTGATGCCCCCTGAACGATGGGTTCCACGACCACAGCGGCAAGCGTTTCAGCGTGCTGGTCGATCAGGTCTGTGGCTTCTTTCAGGCATGCCAGAGCACATTGGGGCCGGGAGAGGCCTAAAGGGCAGCGATAGCAATGCGGGGCAGGGGCCCTGAGGGTTTCAAATAAAAGCGGCTTGAATAGGGAGTGAAAATGATTGACACCGCCCACGGAAACGTCGCCCAGGGTGTCGCCGTGATAGGCTCCTGTAAGGCCTAAAAAGCGGGTTCTCTGCGGTTCTGGCGAAGGTTTCTGGACATGATATTGAAATGCCATTTTGAGGGCGATTTCAACGGCTGTTGCACCATTATCGGAATAAAAAACGCGATCAAGCCCATCGGCCGTGATTTCGGCCAGCCTTTGGGCCAGTTGGATGGCTTTGGGGTGGGTCATTCCGAGGAATGTGGAGTGTCCCATTTGCCCGATCTGGTCGATCAGGGCGGCGTCGAGCCTCGGGTGACGGTGCCCAAGGGCAGAGCACCAGAGGCTTGAAGTGCCGTCGAAATAACGATTTCCGGCGATATCGAACAGATAAACGCCGTGCCCTGACTGAATGATCAGAGGGTCTGAGGCTTCCCAGTCGGCCACGGGCGTGAACGGGTGCCAGCAATGGGCTTTGTCAGCCACAGAGAGGCGCGATTGAAGCGTGTCGTCCATTTTCACCAATGGCCCATTTTTGGGGCTGGGAAGGTCAGGCGGATGTCACTTGGTGGAGGCTGAGAATTTGGCCGTGATTTTGGACGTGACACCACCACGGGCGTTGAAATGGCCGGTTACGGTCATGTGGCGAGGCTTGCTGGCGGCCACCAGATCGTTGAGGATGGTGTTGATGGAGTGCTCGTAAAAAATCCCTCGATCGCGAAAGCTGAAGAGGTAATATTTCAGGCTTTTGAGTTCGATCACGTGTTGATCAGGCACGTAATGGATCACGATTGTGGCGAAGTCTGGCTGGCCGGTTTTGGGGCAAACAGCCGTAAATTCAGGGCAGGTGTGTTCGACTTCGTAATCGCGGTCGGGGAACTGGTTGGGGAATGTTTCGAGTTTGAGCATCGTGGTGAGACGTCTCTGGATCAAGAGGAAATGGGCGGTTGAGTTTGTTTTCAGTGCTTTCGCTTTTTGGGGCGAATGCGTCAATGCCTGAAAGTTTACCATAAATCCGCTGGAATGCCGAATTGGGGAAATGCCGAGATTCGACTTTAGACCTCGCCAATCCACTTCTGAAACGCCGATTCGTCGGCATTGCGACCACTTAGAATAATCACGATATCACCTTCACCGTCGAGGTTTAAGCTA
The DNA here is from genome assembly GCA_945874095.1 of Candidatus Kuenenia stuttgartensis. Classification (GTDB taxonomy): domain Bacteria; phylum Planctomycetota; class Planctomycetia; order Isosphaerales; family Isosphaeraceae; genus QWQI01. Next base: position 1,874 of record CAMCFM010000149.1, on the reverse strand, counting down.
CTACCGAGAGCGGCTGCCGTGGCGATCGCTCCGGAAGGTTCTGAACGTAGGCCGTGGGTTTGATAGATCCATTTCATGGCCTTTTGGGTGGCCAGATCTTCGACGGCGACACTGTGGCGGACCAGCTTTTGGAGGATCGGCCAGTTGTGGTGACCGACGTCGTAGGAAAGCAGTCCGTCGCAGATGCTTTGGGGCTTATCGACTCGGACACGTTCGCCGGCGGCCAGAGATTGGCGAAAATCGTCGGCACCGGCCGGTTCCACGCCGATGATTCGGGCATCGGGAAACCCGTCGGCAATGGCCAGAGCGTGGCCGGCCATCAGTCCACCGCCGCTGATCTGGCAGAAGAAGTGGGAAATGGATCGGCCCTGCTGCTTCAAATCCTGAACAATTTCCAGGCCACCGACACCGGCACCGGCGATCACATGAGGATCGTCGTAAGGCGAGGCCTGAAAAGCTTTTTCATTGTCGGCAATTTCACGGGTGAGGCGATCGCGGACGCCGGTCAGGTGGTCGGTGGCGATGTCGTAAGTCCGAATCTCGGCGCCGAATGAGCGGGTCAGTTCGAACTTGACCTTAGGTGCAGATTCAGGCATGACGATGATCACGCGTTTGCCGTACTTCATACCGGCAAAGGAGATACCTGATGCGAAATTACCTGAGGAGTGAGCGGCTACGGGTCTGGAGCCGATCTCGTCGCAGTGGGCGTGCATCCAGTTGAGGGCACCCATGAGCTTGTAGGAGCCGACGGGAGTCCAGCCATAATCCTTGATCCAGACACGCCTTCCCGCCTTCAGGCCAAGTATTTTTTCTAAACTATAGGAGCGAATGAGGGGGACAGGCGAGAGATGCTGGCGGATGACCGGTTCAGCCTTAAGGACGTCGTCCATGGTGGTGATCGGCATGTGCATCTCTGGGTGATCCATTCTGGCAGGAGCAAGGTGAGGGGTGGATTTGAGCGACTCTTGGGACGATTGAAATTGTAACGTGAATGAGGGGCAAGTTCATGATGAATTTTAGGAAGTTGCGGCAGGACATGGTCGATTGGTGGTATGTAAAGCCCACGCATTTTATCGTGTTTTTTTGACTGCCAAACTAACCCGCAGCGCGAGCAAGGGACGCATTAGTGTAAGGAACGGGCCGGAATTAATTCCCGGTTTTGGGGTGTTTAGGCTTCAGAGGAGACATCTATTAATAGATATGTCCGAATGACATCTGCCGCCCTCCCTTGCCAACGGTCATAAATGACTGATTTGGATAAAACGAACAGGAGAGTGGCCTGGCAGATGAAACTGCGGGGCCACTCTCCTGATGAATTATCCAAAATGACTGGATCAGTAATGATCTCAGGGCTGTGGGATCGGAGGAGTCGCGGTAGGTGGGGTTGGAATTTCCACGGCCGGGAGGGGCGACTTGACCTTGGGGGGTTCGTCAGGCGTGAGCTGCACTTCGGTCACGCCTGGGGGCAATGGTGCACCGCCTGGAATTACGGCTGCTGCTGGTGTGAAAACAGGCTCGCCGATGTGTCCACCGGTGTGGCCGAATTTGGCATTGCCATATTGAGCCAGCCCACCGCCCCTGCAATCAGGCCCATTGCACGGTTGCGGAAAGTCGTCCGCACCGTCAAACATGACACAGCCCACATTGGCCAGACAGGCACTCAGAATCATCCCAAAAAGCATTCGTCGGGTATTCATATCGGCGAGATTCCTTTCTCTCATTTCAGTGATCGGTAAAGTCGATCCGCCGGCGTTCTCCTGCCGGACGCTTACCCCTCTTAAATCGACCAGACGACGAACGATTTCCACGTTGTCAACCACGATCAGGGCAAGAATTGCTGGCAGATCTTGATTAATCGTTACAACCCGACCTTA
>CAMCFM010000148.1 GCA_945874095.1 Candidatus Kuenenia stuttgartensis | reverse complement strand
CGCCGGACCATGTGTCCAGGCTGCCCATCGTGCGATTCCAAAGTGGCCTCCACCCAGTTCGCCTTCCGCGACGTGGCCCGCTATGTGACCTATTTCGAGCAAGACAATTTTGTCCAGTCTCGCGACCGCTATCTGGCCCTGCCTGAAGCGGCACGGACGGCATCGACCGCAGACCTTCAGGCATTGAGCTCTGAATGTTCATTCGGCGTGAATTATGTCGAAGTGGCCGCTCGTGCTGAGCGATACTTTGCATGATCGTTCTGAACGAACGATAAAAATCTCAAAACGGCCACGTCGAAGTGATCGACGTGGCCGTTTTTTTTGCTTTAAGGAGCGGGCAGAAAATAACTTCCGCGTTTTAAGCCAACCGTAGCCAAGCACAACCTGGCTGTTATCTAGCCGGTCTTGGCGCTAGCCCCGGTTAATTCTCTTTCGCGAACCGGGGGCTAGCGCCCTGCGGCTAGATTCGAAGCAAGAAACCAAGTCTATCGCCTCTTATCTATCTAGCCGGTCTTGGCGCTAGCCCCGGGAGATCGACATTTATGAGGACGAGTTCAGCAATGCCTCGAAATTCAAGTCCCGGCCATCTTTGGTGATGTGCAAGCGGGCCTTGTGGATTTTAGCCAACTTGTTCTTTGCCTTTTGCATCGAAGTGGTGAAGGTCGGGTGCGATGAATATCTTGTGCAGACAATCAGGGCTGCTAGCTTTAACTCTCTCATGCCAATGTCTTTAAGATGGTTCAGGCCGGCCTCGACCTGCTCGATCGCGTGCGGGACGTCACGGCCTTTCAGTTCGACAACAATTCGGCCAACACCGGGTTTCTCGAGAATCCAGTCGCACGCCGTCTTGTTTTTGACAACGCAGCCGTCAAATCGAATGCATCGGTGAAGAACACGGCCTGGATTCAGAAAAATCGCCGAAACACTCTGCTTGTCGTTCAGGCTTATCCTCGAATCATTCGTCTCGCTAACACACTTCTCCGGTATCATGCGAATCAATCTCCAGATCAATTAACTTTGAGAATTCCGAACCAATTTTATTGGAAATTCCGTCGAGATATTCACCGTCGATCAAGCCATCTTCATCCACGATATTTTTCAGATCACCGTCAATGATCGCATATGCATTAAGCGTGCCCGGCTGAATCCGGTACTTCTTTTTCACGATCCGGTCGAGCCGCCCCCCCAGCTTTTCCGGGAGGTCGCGTTCCAGCAATCCTGCTTTCGCCAGATTGTTCATTTTTGAGAGAACGTAAGGGCTGTGAGTGGTTAAAACCAGACGACGCAGACGCGCCTGAGAGCCAATCATGGAAACCAGCCCCTCAATCACCTCGGACTGAGCTGACGGAAACAAGTGGGCCTCAGGCTCCTCGATGTAAATCAGATACGGGCGTGGTGATTGCCCTCGTGATTGCCTCGTCGATAGGCTTTGAAGGGCGGCGATGAGCGGCAATAACTCCTGCTGGCCCGAAGAGAGTGCAGAAAACGGGATCAGACGGCCATCATGGGCTTTGATGAATGGCTTGTCATTTTCCCAGACCATCGCACCACCAATAATATCATTGAAATCAAATTCCTGCCGTGCGCTGGAATTTAAAATCCGGTTCGCCCGTGAAGCATCCTGCATTGCAATGTACAGCCGACCAAACTGTAATGTAATCGGGTCGAACATGCTTCCCTGGTCGAACGCCATGATCGTTCTCCCCAGATTTGTAAAGAACGACCTTCCAGCAGGAATAAATGTTTGAAACTGGAGGAAATCGTCTTTTGTCGATTGCTGCAGAAGATCCAGAGCCAGACTTTTTATCTGGCGATCGAGTTCGTAAAACTGATAGGTTGTCTGTTTGCCGATCTGCGCATCTTTACGCATTTTCTTGACCAAGTCGTGCACTTCCACGAAGTGATTCTTGAACGCGGCTGATGGAGTGATGCGGAGGTTGTCGTTGATCTGATCCTTACGTGAATTGCGGGTGATTTTTATGCTGATGTCACCCATTTCAAACAAAAGGTTGAATTTCTTGTCGCCCCAGGCTGAGACCGGGAACCATGCGGATAACTTATTCCGGATGTGCTCTTTATAATCCTCCATCGACCGATTTTCGATAACCTGCTCATGCATGTCAAAAACGGTTTCAACAAAAAAATAGAGAAGCTTTGAAATCACACTCTTGCCACTGGCCTGAGGCCCTATCAGTACATTGTATTTGCCGACCGTAAAATCGGCCGTCTTTATACACGAGAAATCATTGACCTGTAAACGAATCATTGCTTATCACCTTGTGGCAGGCGTTTAGAACTTCTAGTGCTGACCTTATCATGTTTTCGCGACATCAGCAATGAGTCACATCCGATTTTGTCAGGCAATCGAGGATCTCTGTATTCCATCAACGATGCCACACCCGATTGACCCGTTCCCTGCTCGAAAAAAAAGACCCTGATTTTCACGTTTTTGTTCTGAACATCCGATCATCAGATACTGAACAGATATTGACATGGTTCAAGCGTACACTATACTGGATCGCATGTACACTAGACCTCGGGCCGTGGGCCATCTTGATGCCGATTGCTTTTACGTCTCAGCAGAGCGGGTGCGCGACCCGTTTCTGAAGGGCAAGGCTGTCGGCGTGCTGGGGAATCAGGGGGCCTGTGTGATCGCCAAAAGCTACGAGATGAAAGCCGCCGGTGTGAAGACGGGCGAGCCGATCTGGGAGGCGGTGCAGAAGTGCCCGGAGGGGATCTATATCAAACGCGATTTCCACTGGTATGAAGCACTCTCCAAATCTATGCTCGAGGTCATGCGAAGGCTTTCAGGACATGTCGAATATTACTCGATCGACGAATTCTTTTTCGTGGCTGAACCCCGTCCAGGGCAAAGTTTTCAAGATCTTGCCATGTCCATGCGGGACACGATTCTCGCCGAGCTTGACGTGCCCGTAACCGTGGGTATTGCCCGATCCCGTACCCTGGCCAAGCTGATTTCCGACTCCGCCAAGCCATTCGGGGCCAAGGCTGTCCTGACCAAGGATGATGAAGAAAGCCTTCTGGCCGCCTTGCCTGTGACTGAGATCTCAGGCGTGGCCAAGCGGCGTGCCAATCGGCTTCTGCCCTGGGGTATCGCCAGTTGTCTGGACCTTGCCCGGGCCGATCGGGCCTTGGTACGCAAACTTCTGACCTCCACCGGTGAAGCCCTCTGGTGGGAGCTCAATGGAGAGCCCTCAGGCGTGATTCATTCGGAAAGGCCGCGTCATAAAGCACTTTCAAGGGGCGGGAGTCTGGGCGAATCGACCGACGACCCGTACCGGCTTCATGCCTGGCTGGTGCGTAACCTGGAACGTTTGATCGAAGAGCTGCACTACCATAAGGTGATGCCCGGCAAGCTGACCCTTTGGGTGGGCTATCGGGACGGCGAGTCGGGCGAGGGCCATGCGCGACTGGCCGTGCCCACGGATCGGTTTGACCTCCTGCTTGAGTCGCTCAGGCCGTGCCTTCGTCAGGCGTGGAGGAGAGGCCACCTGGCTAGCCGGATGCACTTGATTGCTGAGGATCTGGCCGATAGCCACTCGGCTCAGATCAGTCTTTTCGAGCCTTCAAGCCCGCGTGCCGATGCTCTGGCCCAGGTCAAAACCCAGATCAATCAACGCATCGGCCGGTTCGCCGTGCGCAGTGGGGCCACCCTCCCCCTGACCGATATCTATACCGATGGAGCCAATAACTATGACATTTGTGATGTGCGGGGCAAGATCTGCTTCTGACGGATGTAGTTGGCCGCTGGTTTTGCATGGAAAGGTTGGTGTGCGATGAGTGTGGGTGTTGCGTTGGCTTTAAGTGATCTGCCGGTAGTCATGCAGAGGCATCCGGAAATTATCAGGCGGATTTATGAGCGTGGAGGTGAGCCTGAGGTGCGGTTTATGTACGACGACCGCCAGCCGGTTTTGCCTGTCTGGAAAGACGGAGGACTCGATCTGGTCTGGTGGGGCAATGCGCGGGGGCGTTCACGGTGCCTTCCACGCACGGGCTGGACATGGAAGTCGACGGTCGAACAAGGCGGTTGGGGCGGATCGACGCCTGGGCTGGTGCGCATCCCTGCCGCTTTAGGGCTTGAAAAGGGGATCTGGTACAGGGTTCGCCAGGGCATGCACGGCCTCCTGGTGGCAGACGAGCAGGGCCGCGACACGGTTTACATGATCTGCGAGCCCTCCAGCCATTATTATCAGGTCATGACCCGCAGCAACCGGATGCCGGCTCTTTTAGATGAACAAATATGAACGTGTGAACCGTCCCCCCGAATCAGCAGGGGCGGTTTCGTTGATGGATCGCGAAAGAGCTTTGATGCAGGCACTCCAGCTTGATTTGAAGCGGTATTGCATGGGTGCAATCCCGAGTGCTTAATTAAGCAATCTGTCCCGACTGCACAAAAAGTTGGGTTGCGTAAGTGCAGGCAGGGGGGTTGGAATGTTGAGCAACGCTTTATTAATAAGCAAATTTCAGGCGGGATGAGGTGCTGGATAGGCTATTGGCAGCCTCTGGACAATCGCTCTGGATCATTCTAACTTAGGCCATCTCGAAGAATTGAGTCGTACGGTTTCGTCCTGAAACAGAGCGACTGGTTCCAGCAGCCAAAAATCTTTCCGCCAGAATGTCGCGGAACCCAATCAAACGACGGTGCATGGATTGTGTCGCTTAAGGCATTGGTGTTGAAATACAGCTAAAGCGATGGTTCAAGGATGAACAACTTTTCCGGTCTTGAGGTTTAGAGCGACTGTCGCATTTCTCACCAACACTTGACTCACGAGCCCCGCTATCATGATGAGCATTATGAGTAAGAATCGCCTCGGTCAAATTTTCGCGATCAGCACATTCGCCTTAAGTTCGTTTTTCAGTTCACCTGCTATTGGTCAGCAAGGCGGCGGTGCGGGGATGCGTGGTTCGTCCACAGCCCAGCCAGCCCTGCTTCAGGTGGGAGCTGTCCAGAAAGAGCTTGGACTTTCTGGAGATCAAATCAAAGACGCCAAAAAGCTCGGCGACGAGTATCAGGGCGAGATTCAAAAACGGCTGGCCAAAATGGGTTTTGACCCGATGGCCTTGCAAGACCTTCCTCCTGAGGAGCGTTTCGCCAAGTTTCGCGAAATGGCTCAAGCCGGGACTCGGGTGGCTCAGGAAACAGAGCGGGGCTTTCGCACAAAGCTCGACCTCCTGCTGGAACCGAATCAAAACAAACGTCTGGGCGAAATTCAGATTCAGGCTCTTGGAGTAGGTGCTTTAAGAGTGCAGGATGTTTCGATGAAGCTGGGACTTTCAAGAGCTCAGCGGGATGAACTCGAAAAGATGGATAACGATGCACGCCAGGCCATGACGGCCCGTTTTCAGCAGGGTGGTGGTGGAGGTGCGCCGGGTGGTGGAGCCCCTGGTGGAGACTTTGCCAAGACCATGCGGGAATCTCGCGAGGCTCAGGAAGCCAAGATGATCGCTGTCCTAAATGAGAAGCAGAAGCAGGATTTTACCGCCATGAAGGGTAAGCCGTTCGACCTTACAGCTTTAAGGCCGATGGGTGGCGGTGCAGGGGGCCCAAATCGCCCTGCCAGCACGAAAAACTGACCACACGGATTTTGTGGTCAGGATGGTACCGGGGGCGATGGCGAAAGGCTTTGCTGGACATCGCCAAGGATGGTGAGCCGCCCCTATTTTTGAATTGGAAGCGTAACCGAGCCGCCACGGAGGGCGGTTTTGACCCAGATCCGACTCGTGGCCCGTCGATGGATCGGCCGAGTTGCGAGTCGGATCTGGATTCACTTTTTCATGCGGTCAGTGGATGAAGGCTGTAAAAAGGCTGGAATCTGCAAAAAGCAAGATAAGGACGGCATTATTTTGGAATTGGACACCCCTGATCACTTGCCGATAGGATGCGAACGGGTTATGGTGTGTTGGCAATTTCGATGTAAAGCGGCCGTCGGTCGTCCGAAACGTGTCTCGTAAGAATCAGGGAGAATTGACTGTCGTGTCCGTACCGATTGATCAACTACACGCCATTGCCAAAGAGCTCCGCAAGGATATCCTGCGGATGACGACCGAAGCCGGTTCCGGCCACCCATCCAGCTCCATGTCAGCTGTGGAAGTGGTGACGGCCCTTTACTTTGGTGGTTTTCTCAACTTCGACGCCAAAAATCCAAAAGACCCGAACCGCGACCGGTTTATCCTCTCCAAAGGTCACGCCGCACCAGTGCTTTATGCTGCACTGGCCCACAAGGGGCTTTTCCCTCACGAAGAACTGATGACCCTGCGTAAGCTCGGGAGCCGCCTCGAAGGTCACCCGAACATGCTTCGCCTGGGCGGCATTGAAGCCTCCACAGGCTCATTGGGCCAAGGTCTTTCGATGGGTGTGGGCTATGCCCTTGCCGCACGTCTGGCCAAAAATGGCTCCCAAACCTATGTCATGACCGGTGATGGAGAACTCGGCCAGGGTCAGATCTGGGAAGCCGCTGCCAGCGCTGGCAAATATGGTCTGGACAACCTGACCTGTATCGTCGACCGAAACGGATTCCAGCAGACAGGTTCGTCGTTTGATGTTCTGAACATGGACCCGATCGACGGCAAATTTGCCTCGTTTGGCTGGTCCACTCAGGTAATCAACGGCAACGATCAGCAGGAAGTTCTTGATGCCTTGAACCGGGCCCGCTCGAACAAAGGCCGTCCAAACTGCATCGTTTCCCTCACCAAAAAGGGGTACGGTATGCTGAACCTGATGGCCAAGCTCAAAGACGAAAACTTCCACGGCAAACCAATGCCTGCCAAGTATCTTGACGAAGCGATTGCCGAAGTTGAGGCCGGTGTTGCCTGACTCTGGCGAAAAAGTCGTCTGACAACAAATTCCAGCGAATATATTCCGAATAATCGATAGAGGTATTAGTCAAATGGCAGGTGCCAGCTCTTCAGTCAAATCGTCGCGACCTTTGGGTAAAGCCACTCGCGATGCTTTCGGCCGTGCCTTGGAAAGTCTGGGCGAATCCTACGGTAGCCTCGTTGTGGTCGACGCCGACGTCGGCAACTCCACGCGTACCGAATGGTTTGGCCTGAAGTATCCAGACCGGTTCTTCAACGTTGGTATCGCTGAGTCAAATCAGGTTGGTGTCGCTGCTGGCCTCGCCGCCGCTGGCCACATCTCTCTGGTTTCGAGCTTTGCCGCATTCATCATCTGCAATGCTTACGACCAGCTCCGCATGAGCGTGGCCTATCCCAAGCTGAATGTGAAAGTGGTCGGCAGTCATGCCGGCATTTCCATCGGCGAAGATGGTGCCAGCCAGATGGGTATCGAAGATGTGGGTTTGGCCTGCTCACTACCCGGATTCGTGGTCGTGGTGCCTGCCGATGAAGCATCCGCCCGTGCTGCCACAGCCGCCATGATGGCCCACCAGGGCCCGGTTTATCTGCGAGTGGGTCGACCTGACGTTCCGAAGGTTTACTCCGACGAAACGATCAAGTTCGAGCTTGGCAAAGCCAACACCCTTCAAGAAGGCACAGATCTGACGATCATCGCCAATGGCCTGATGGTCGGGCCAGCGCTCGACGCTGCCGAAGCACTTGCTACCGAAGGCATTTCGGTGCGTGTTCTTGACATGCACACCGTCAAGCCGATCGACCGCGACGCCCTTAAGGCTGCTGCTGAAGAAACTGGCGCCATTGTTGTGGCTGAAGAGCATCTGGCCCACGGCGGACTTGGCTCGGTGGTGGCCATGAACGTGGCTGAGATCAAGCCTGTTCCGATCCGATACGTCAATCTGGGCGACCAGTTCGGCGAAAGCGGCTCTCCGGAAGCCTTGATTGAAGCCTATGGCCTGACCGCCGCAAATGTGGCCTCTGCTGCAAGAGCTGTTCTGGCTGCGAAAAAAGCCTGAATCGCCGATTAAAGCAGCTTTATCAAGATATAAAAGTCGGGTATCTCTCGTGAAAACGATTGGTACCCGACTTTTTTATTCGTATCTCAAGTAACCTTCAAGCGAGCGAGCCCATGAAAAGTCTGGCGTTTTTCGCACTGGCCGCTTTGGCCGAAATTTCGGGCTGCTATTGCTTCTGGGTGGTTCAGAAAAATCAGAAGAATGTTTGGCTTTTGGCGGTCGGTTGCATTTCTCTGATCGGTTTTGCATCGATTCTGGCGCGAGTTGATTCGCCCTTCGCCGGCCGGGCTTATGCAGCTTATGGAGGTATTTATATCGCCATGTCGATTGTCTGGGCCATGACGGTTGAAAAATCGTGGCCTGACAGGTGGGATTTGATTGGGATGATTCTGGCGATCAGTGGGACGTTGATGATTTTGTTTGGCCCGCGCCGGGGATAGAGTTTCATTTTGAAAATGGTTATCGATTCCATTCAAACCAGCTTGGCAGATTTTTCCGTTCTGTTGCATTTCGTGAGGACCAAAAAAGAATGGAGTCAGCCACTTCCTGCAAAGTGGATTTCAATTCAACTTGATGAATCAAGAACTTCGGGATTGTGATTGCCTTGGAGGGTAATGCGCCAGGATTGGGGATGAGATCTAAGCTTTCAATGGTTAATATTTGGGCCATCTTTGGCCCTGAAACCGTAGCACTTCGGAACGATTCCCAAGGTATGCAAACCAGAGTCGACCTGAACCC
>CAMCFM010000147.1 GCA_945874095.1 Candidatus Kuenenia stuttgartensis | reverse complement strand
AAAACTGGAGAGGTTTTTTAAAACAAGATGTCATGTGTGAAAAGCCTTTTCTAGAATAGATGTGTTTCCGTAAGTCTAATTATAACAAATGCATAGATGCAATACAATAGATTGTTAAACATTTTCTCGTGAAATATCCGGGCTAGCGCTAAACCGGCTAGCAAACTATCCGCAGGGCACTGCCAGACAAGCCGTAAATGTATTCAAAAACCCAGTAGCGAATAGGCGTGGAATGAGCCTGTTTTTGACCGTTCACAGAACAAAACTCTCTACAGAGATCCGATTTGCCATGATCCTTGAAGCAAATCCCAAACAGGCATCTATATCAGATCGCCTGAGTTGCGGAAATTCTCCCAGAATATCATCAATCGAGTCGCCTGCTGCCAGGAATTCAAGGATACTTTGAACTGTAATCCGAGTGCCCTTGACGATGGGTCTACCATTGCAAATGGCCGGATCAATCCTGATTTTCTCGCAAATTGCCGAATCTGATGGTCGCACAGCCATTCCCTTCGTCAACCTTTTTTCATTCTCAACCAAGCCTATATTTCATCATAACCGAGGAGCCTATCGGAAGGCCAGTTTATTTGAGCTGAGTTGTTTTCGTGGAGCATACCCGATTCACCTCGGATGAAGTCCCGTGGATCCGTCCATGCATCGCCATATCCTCTCGTCATCAAAGCCGGTCCATTCAAAATGAATTGTCAAAGTCTGTAAAATCTGAACCAACTCGGCTTGACCATTCTGGTCGATCCTCTAAGATTCTGGCGAAGTGTGGATGGTCCCATTGCGGCATGGCGGTCGCAATGCTCTGATTGAAATCCTGGGTAGTGGTGCGAAGACGCCAGGTCCCTGTGAATTGGCTGCGCGTGGCGTGGTCGTCACATTCCGGACAGAATCTATTTGTCGGTGCGAGGGAGTGGCCGAGCCATGAATCTAGCTCTCTGGATGGCTGTGGCGGCAAGTATTGGTTTCGTTGACCTGAACTTTCAGGCTACCAAAAGTGATCGTGCCCATTCCGCGCTCGCCCGGAGCCTGTCGCAATTCGACAAGCCCAGCGAACGCACCATGGAAACCCTGACCCGGCATGGTCTTAATAAACGATACAAAACCGACCCTACCCGCGTTCTGGCCAGCCTCGAACGTACCGCCCAAGGTCAAAAAGATGACGCTGATCTAATCTATGCCCTCGCTGAACTCAACTGGCTCGAAGGCCGCAGGCATGATCAAACCAAGCTGATTTCATTCGACCGCCAGCGCGATCAAGTGCTCGATCGGTATCTGGATGCACTCACATATGCCTATGATTACCTGTTCTCACCCGCTCTGGCCGCCGGCCGTCAGCCATCCGACCCTCGATTCCGGCTCGCCTGTGATATTTATAATGCCGCACTCGAACGATTGATCCGCACTGCTTTGGTCAAAGGCCGCGTTCCGATGGGCGAATCCATTGAACTGACCCTTCGAGGCCAGAAGGCCAAGGTCAGGCTCGCTGTGGATGAAGGTTCGCCGTGGCCCCGAAATGAGATCGGCGAAATGATGTTCGCCTCGGATTATGAACTCACCGGAGTGGAAACGCAGACCCGCCAATATGGTGTGGGCGTGCCCATGATCGCCCTTCGTAAAAAGCTGAAATCGGATGACAATCCGACCACGGCGGCCCTTGAGCGGTTCCTGCCCACGGAAGCGGCATTCCCTCTGACGGCGTTTATGCATCCCAAGTCGCGTCTGGAACAGCCTCTGGATAAAAAAGGCGACGAGGAATTTGTCGTCGAACTGATCGACCCGATCCGGTTCCGCCAGGTCGGCAGTGATCCCAAAGCCTTGCTTCCATTGGAATTTGACCTGACCACGCCTTTGGCTTATATGTGGTCGAAGTCGGAACAGTTCCGCGATGCCGACAGAGAGAAAATTTCGAACCTGATCAAGCCTGGCGATTTATCGAAAAAATCCGGTCTGACGCTGCTCCGTCCATATGAGACTGGCAAGATTCCGGTCGTCATGGTGCACGGGCTGGCCAGCTCTCCACTGACCTGGATTCCCATGATCAATGAACTGATGAACGATCCGCGAGTGCGTGAAAATTATCAGTTCATGCTTTTTGCCTATCCCACAGGCGCCCATGTGCCCATTGCCATGTCGAGCCTGCGTGAAGCCTTATGGCAGGCCCGTACCCAGTTTAATACCGAAGGCGCCGCCCCCGACTTTGATCAGATGGTTCTACTCGGGCACAGTATGGGCGGGCTTTTGTGTCACAGTCTGGCCGTATCCAGTGGAGACCGGTTCTGGCAATTGCACAGCGACCGACCATTTCAAGAGATCCTTGGCCCTCCTGAGGTACTGACAGAACTTCGCCAGTTCCTGTTCTTTGAGCCCATGCCAAGCGTGCGACGCGTGGTTTATCTGGCCACACCGCACCGGGGTTCGGACCTGAGCAGGGGCATGATCGGTCGGGTCAGCTCCTCATTGATCGAAGATTCGGACCATATCCAAAAGCTGTTGTCCACGTTGATTGCCGACAATCCCGATGCGTTTGATCGCAAGCGGTTCCGGCGATTACCGAACTCGATTGAAACCCTCTCGACCAACAACCCGGTCCTGACGGCCCTTATGGAAATGAAAAGCGGTCCTGACGTCACGTTCCACTCGATCATCGGAGCCAACCGTCCTGGCCCTCCGGCCGATTCCACCGACGGCGTGGTACCTTATCGGAGCAGTCATCTGGACGGTGTGGCCAGTGAAAAGCTGGTCCGGTCCGATCACTCAGTGCAGAAGAGTCCTGAGGCGATTCAGGAAGTGCGCCGGGTGTTGATCGAGCATCTGGTCAAATTGCGTCCAGCCGCAGGCACACGGACGCCGGCACCGGTCCTCGAAGAACGTGCGGCGAAATTGTTTGATGTGGGCAAGCCCTTACCGGTCCTGCCCAATGGGATCAAGGCGAATTGAATCTGACTGGGAAATGGCTTATTTCTTGGCCGGTTCCCGAATGGAGAGATTCGAGAGGGTCTGTTTGAGCAGGTCCTGATCGGTTTTATTATCAGGCAGGGCCTTGGGCTGAAGGGCGGGCAGGAGATTCTCCCAGACCACGTTCAGAATGCTTTGCATGTCGCGCGTGTCGGCTGTGATGGCAATTACGGTGTCGTGTTCAGGCAGAACGATACAGAACTGGCCATTGGCACCATCTCCACGAAACCCTCCGTTGCGGCATCTCCAGAACTGGTATCCATAGCCCTGATCCCAATCGCTTTGGGGATTGCTTCCATTGGATGTCTGCCGGGAGGTGGCCAGTCGGGTCCACGATTCAGGGATGATCTGCTTGCCCTCCCATTTCCCATTTTGGTTATAAAGCTGGCCGAATTTGGCAATGTCTTCCGTGCGGATATACAAACCAAAGCCGCCTAGACTGACTCCCTGAGGACTTACGCCCCACTTCGGGTTGGTAATGCCCAGAGGCTCAAAAAGCCGTGGCTTGAGATAATCCAGAACCGTCTGGCCCGTCACCTTCTGCACGATGGCTGAGAGCATATAAGTGGCTGGAGTGTTATAAACAAAGTGCGTGCCGGGTTTATGGGGTACGGGATGAGCCAGAAAGGTTTTCGCCCAGTTTGCCGAGCCGGCCAGTTTTGGCTCGTTTTCATGGCCGGTGGACATGATCAGCAAGTCGCGCACTCGCATGGACTTGAGATTTTTGGAAGGCACAGGCGGGGCATCTTCAGGAAAGAATTTCAGAATCTCGTCGTCAAGGCTAAGCTTACCGTCAGCGATAGCCAGCCCGATGGCCGTAGAGCTGAAGCTCTTGCTCAGAGAGTGCATCACATGCGGTGTTTCAGCCGTTTGAGGCTTCCACCAGCCTTCAGCCACCACATGACCGTGGCGAACGATCATCACGCTGTGCATGGTGTTGACCTTTTTGTCGGCCGCTTCGACAAAACTGCGAACCACGCTTGAGGAGACGCCCTGAGCCTCGGGCGTGCTGCGTGGAAGGCTTGATTGAGCCTGTAAGGGCAGGCTGATTGCCATGAAAAGTAGGGTCAGGCAGGTCAAAACGCGGCTCAAATGCATGTGGCACCTTTGGGAGTGGCTTGGAACGAGATTTAAGGTTCAGGTCAGGGTCGTAATGTAAAGCAGATAAGGCGGATCTGCAATGCATCGCGGAGATTTGGCTGAATGACTTGCCCGTTCATACCAACTTTGAATGAAATTCCATATGATTTGCGTGTATTGTAAATCCCATGAATTCTGATTCCAGGTACAAGACATAATACGAAGATAGATCCGTGGATTTAAACCATGATCATGCTAAGTATCAGGCCGAAAATAAGTTCCGGTTTCAAAACCAACCGAGGCTGGAGCCCAAAAGATTACGGGTTCAGAGGTTATGGATGTCCAGAGGACATGTCTATTGATAGGTGTCTCCTATTGGAGCCCAAAAGAATACTCATCCAGGGGTTATGGATGTTCAGAGGACATGACTAGTGGCGCCCGCCTACCCAACAATCTTGACTTGACGGAGCACTAGCCATCCAGGCTCCAAGGGGAGACACCTATCAGACACGCCCCGCTGGACATCCACCAAATCTCGACCTTTCCAATCCAGACACCTGTGATATTTCCAATCCTGATCCAGGTGGTACAGGTCGACAGAATCGGTAAAACCAGTACAATCTTTCGTGTATCGCAAACCATTCTCACCTGATTTCCATTAGCTGAACCTCCGTAAAAGATGATGAATACCAGCACAAGTCAAAATGTTGACCATCGGAATCGTCCTCGAATCGTGGTTGTCGGGATGGGGGCCACATCATGTCTGGGCCGTAACTGGCCAGCCACATGGGCCGGCCTGAGAGACGGGCGTGGCGGTATCACCCGTAATACGGATCGTCTTCCTCTTGAACGCTTTATGACTGACATTGGTGGTTTTGTCGATGGCTTTGGGCCAACCAGCCCTGACTCTGATCCGCGGATCGTAAAACTCGAAGCCCGCTTCCTGCACCTTGGCCTCGCCTCTGCCGAAGAAGCCTGGAAACCGTTGACTGGTAAGCCTTACGACCCCGACCGAGTCGCCGTTGTCGCCGCAAGTGCTTTTGGTGGAATGGATTTACAAGACAACGAACGGGTTAAGGCTGAATCACGCGGGCGGCTCAATATGGGGCCTTACACCGTTCCCGGCCTGCTGATCAACCAATTGGGGGGCCAAATCAGCCAGCATTTAGGTCTTCTGGGGCCCGGTTTTGGCCCCTCCAATGCGTGTGCGTCGGGCGGTCATGCTCTGGTGCTTGGGGCCATGCTGATCCGGCTCGGAATGGCTGATATGGCCCTGTGTGGAGCATCCGAAAGTGTGTTCGTGCCATCCGTTGTGAACTCTTTTGCCACCATGAAGGCTCTGGCTGTGATCAAGCCCGGCGACCGTGGTTTTGACGATCCCAGTCAATCCAGTCGCCCTTTCAGCGCCGATCGGGCCGGGTTTGTGATGAGCGAAGGGTCGGGCATGATCGCCCTCTCCACGTTGGACGAAGCCCGCCGCCTGAACCTCGAAATCCTCGGAGAATTTGTAGGATTGGCCGTGAACTCGGACGGTTATCATATGGCCGCCCCGTTCAAATCCCAAATTGAAAAGTGCCTGAAGCTGGCTCTGCAAGATGCCGGAATTGAGACCAATTGTATCGATTATTACAACGCCCACGGCACCAGCACAACCGTAAATGATTCGACGGAAACACTTGCTCTTAAAGGTGTTTACGGCGATTTTACAAAACAGATTCCAGTAAGCTCGATTAAGGGAGCACTGGGTCATTCTCTGGGTGCAGCGTCCGCTTTGGAGGCAATAACGACCGTAGAAAGTTTAAGGCGTGGCGAGATTGTGCCGACCATAAATCATGTGGTCGATCCCGAACTTGATCTGGATTACGTTCCAGGCCAGGCTCGATCGAAACCGATTCTTCATGCGATGTCTGCATCGTTTGGATTCGGCGGTACTAATAACGCTCTCGTGTTCAGGAGATGGAACGATGATTGAAATTCGACACGATGAGTTGATCCAGAACATCCGTACCACAGCCAAGATACCGTCGAAAGTCCTGATCACATCGACCAGCCGTTTCCAGGATGATCTGGGAGTGGACAGCCTTGACTTCGTGAGTATTTTATTAAACATTCAAGACGATTTTGGGATTGAATGGACCGACGAAGAGATTTCAGGGATTTTGACTGTGTCGGACCTCTTGGACGGGCTCAAAAAACGTGGTGTGAAACTTCTGGCCGCCTGAGCCGTTGGTGTCCCGGGTTTTCAAGTTTTTTCATGAAGATTCCATCGTTTTGCAGACCAAGATCGGGTGCTAAAGATGCGTCGAAGTGGCATGAACTTTCGGAAGTGGGTCATGGGCCGGATCGTTGTTCCGGTCCTGCGATGCTTGCCGATCAGTAAAGCCACGAACTTCGTTGAACTCATCGGGCGATTGGAATATGACAAAATTCCTGAACTTCGAAAAGAGCTCCAAACTGCTGTCAGTTCCGCCAAAACGTTTCTTGGCACTGATTGGGATGTAAACGCAGTTGCTCGGAGTCTTTCCGGACGACACACACGCTGGAACCTGCGTGATATGCTGGTGGATGGTCCAAACGTAAGCCGTGCTTTGGACACTTTTGAGATTGTCGGGCAAGAGTATTTTGACGCTGCCATGGACGAGGGCAAGGGGATCATCCTGCTCTCAAACCATTACGGAGCGCATGTCCTGCCCGGACACTGGATGTTGCGTAAGGGCATAGACTTCCGATTCTTGACCGAGCGGCCCCGACACCTCAGCAAGTCCTTGCTCAAATACTTTGAGTCCACTGGCCCATTAGGCCAGAAGGAACTCTTTATTTCGAGGAAAAAGTCAGGTAACGATGGTGTCGCTTCGATCTTCAGAAGTCTCAGATGCTTGAAGGCCAAGCATGTGGTGTTGGTGGCATCTGACGTCCGCTGGAACGATAACCAATCGGTTGTAGGTCGCTTCATGGGCGAGCTTTGGAAGTTTACCCCGATCTGGGCCGTTCTCGCCCAAAGGTCAGGCGCCCCTGTTCTGCCTTGCTATTGCTCAATGATGCCCAATGGGCGTCACAAACTTGAGTTTGGACCTGTACAACACATTCAGGCGGGTGAATCGCTGCAGTTGCTGGTTCAAGAGGCTCTTGATCGGGTTGAAGCGAAAGTAAAGCAGGACCCCTTGAATTCGAACGATTATTTTCTCTGGAACTTTGATACAAGTCCTGCTTCACTCGACGTGAAAGTGATCGAAGTCGATACACCCAGCTCCGAGGTTACTCTCAGTCCAGCACATGGTTTAAAGGCCCCTCATTTTGGTGTAACCAGCGAGTCGGCCAAGACATCCAGATTGCACGCCACTCGGGATTGACCGTTTTTTACTTATAAGTCATGATTGATGATTCACTTGGACACACTTATTCCTGGCCTTGAATCGGTCGGGAATCCGAGAGGATCATGTCTGAGTTCACGGGAAGGAATCCGCGATCATGCAACGACTTAACGATTGGTCCCGCTGGTTATTCAAAGGCGATGGATCCCGTGCCACAGCCATATTTTGCAGCCTGCTGGCCATTGTAGCCATCTGGCACGCAATCGATTTCTCGCACGACTTCGACCCGGAATACCCCGGCCTGAATCGCGACCATTACAGCAGCTATGCCCCATTTGCTTATCGACTTGCTGAGCCTGGAGATACGCTCGACCTTGTCGTCCTTTACATGAGTGCAGCCGGCATCGGCCTCTCTGCAATTTTGTTCATGCGTCGAGACCTTCAGCAAATTGACAGTGCAGAAGTCTCTATCCGGACAACGATTATCGGGTTTTGCCTGGCCGGTCTCTGGATCGGTTCCGCCCCTGATCCCACCCCCGATGGCTGGCATGGGCTCGCCTGGCAAGCCATCACGCGGGTCAGCACTCCACTGGCCACCCGTGGGGCATTGGGAGTTTTAGCCGCCTTGATCCTAACCCTGATCATCTATCCTATTACCCGACATAGCCGTATCTTATACCGAAAAGCCTCGCCCGGCTGGAGAGCCCTTTCCGTGCTGGCGGGACTTGGTTTATGTTGCAGAATCGCAGGCTGGCCCGACCCGGAACCGTGGGGATATTGGCCGCGATGGGCGATGATTGTGACACAGTCGATCATTCTGGGGGCATTGATCACCCGGCTCAGCGAATTACCGCAACTAAGCGAGTCAAATCATCGCAAGATTAGTCGCAGAATGGCTTTCAGTACAGCTGGACTGATCCTGATCCTGATTCAGGCCGGTTTCTATATACATTGGCTCCACTGGCCGATCCCACGCTTTAAAGTGGTCATACCAGGCCAGTTATACGTCTCCGCCATGCCACCACCCACCGGTCTGGCTCTGGCCAATGAGCGTCATCATTTCAAGACCATCATCAACCTGTTCAACGAAGACACGCCTCAAAGGCACCCCAACTTCCCCAAGGAAGTGGCTTATGCCGAATCGCACGGAATTCGCTATATCCGTGCTCAGGGAAAGACTTACGGCTCTGTCTATGTGCAATCCACGCTTGATGAGGTGCGCAAGCCTGAAAACTGGCCGGTTCTGGTGCACTGCCATGGCAATATGGACCGCACACCCGCCTGGCTGGGGATGTACCGATTCATTGACCAAGGCTGGAA
>CAMCFM010000146.1 GCA_945874095.1 Candidatus Kuenenia stuttgartensis | reverse complement strand
TGGCAGCTCGCCCAGCATCGGCACCTGCTTTTAATGGTTATGCCGCTGAGCCAGTTTTGTCGGCCAAAACAGTGACATCTGCCGGTACCTGGCCAGCCGGCGTAAGCCAGCCTCCAGCACCGATCAATTACGCCACCGTTGGGCCAAATCGTCAGCAGTTTTTCGGCTGGAATTCGTTCTGGTGGTACGACCCAAGCCAAGGTTCACCGATCTGGAACCCATACAACCGCGGTCAATATTGATCCTGGCAGATTCCCAAGAAGTACCCTGATCTTATGGACTCTCCTCTTTATTTCTGAAGTGGGGAGTCCTTCTATTTATTTGATTTGATGATGGAATCCAGCGATTACGCCAGAATCTCTTTAATAACATGACCATGCACATCGGTCAGTCGGCGATCAATTCCATTATTTCGAACAGTCAGTTTTTTATGATCAATGCCAAGCAAATGCAATAACGTGGCATGGACATCGTAAATCATGGTCGGTTTATCACGATCGGCTGGTTTATAGCCAAAATCATCACTTGGGCCATACTTCAGCCCTCCTTTAATACCACCGCCAGCCATCCAGGTGGTGAAACAATAAGGGTTGTGATCTCGCCCCAAGCCACCCTGACTGGACGGCATCCGGCCAAATTCTGTAGACCAGAGAACGATCGTATCGTCCAGCAAGCCTCTCTGTTTGAGGTCTTGAATCAGTGCTGAAGCGCCGTGGGCCATACCGCGGGCGAGCGGGCCGTGATCGCGTTTGACATCCTCGTGACTATCCCAATTTCGCCGGGGGAATCCGTTGTCATTTCCTGACCAGATTTGTACAAACCGAACTCCACGTTCAATCAGACGACGAGCCGTCAGGCACTTACGCGAAAAAACCTGAGTCTCTTCAAGTGCATTAATCTCGGTGGGATAAGTATTAGGGATATGATCAAGTCCATAGAGTTTCAACACATGCTGAGGCTCTTTGGATAAATCGAGCGCTTCAGGGGCGGCAAGTTGCATTCGGGCGGCGAGTTCGTAACCACGGATTCGGGCATCCAATCGGCTATCTTCTGTACGCTGGGCGGCATGGGTTCGATTGAGATGGGCCATCAATTGCATGGCTTCCGCTTCGGAATCTGCTGAAAAATGACCACGATATCGCTCATCAGCCTGAAGGTTTGCAATCGGATTAGGCTGGCCAGGATAGGCGACTGTACCGGAATACTGGCCAGGCAAAAATCCGGAGTCCCAGTTTTTTGTTCCATTTGATGCCAGTCCGCGATGATCAGGCATGACAACAAAAGTCGGCAGATTATCGTTCATACTGCCCAGACCATAACTGATCCAAGAGCCGGCAGACGGAAATCCCGGGAGCGAAAACCCTGTGGTTTGCAACAAGGTGGCCTGACTGTGAATTCCAGTCTTGCCCACCATGTTATGGATAAATGTCATTTCATCAGCAACTGGAGCAAACGCTGACACAGCTTCCGATAAATACTGTCCAGACTGGCCATATTGACCAAATTTCCAGATCGGTGCGAGCCAGGGGCCAAGCCCGTTTTGAAACGCCTCAACCGACTCACCAAAATTCGATTGCTGACCATTTCGGCGCTGCAATTCCGGCTTATAATCAAACAGATCCAAGTGGCTGGCGGCCCCGGCCATGAAGAGTTCGATCACCCGGGTCGCCTTCGGAGGGTGGTGCAAAACGCCCTTCAAAATTCCCGGTGTTGCAATTGGATTCGATTCAACACTTGCTGATCTGGTTTCGTTCTCGGTCGCCATCATGGCCAATGCAATTGCGCCCAGGCCTCCACCTGTATTCCGTAGCAAATCGCGTCGCGAAATTGCGCTGGAAAGATCTTCGAGCCTTGATCCAGAACGATGCCACGGAGATTGATTTGCACTCATGTGATTAGACTCTTTAGAAAGCGTTGGATTGGATTTTAATCGACAAAGCTGAATTCGTTGAGATTCAATAGCAGTCGGGCGAGTTTATCGAATCCGTGTTTTTGTGCATAAGCAGTCAGAAGTTGCACCTCGTCGGAGGAAGGCGGGCGGCTGAGGCATTGCTGGAATCCCCATCGAACCTTTGATGCTGTGTCCCCTGAAATGGATTGCATTCGAACACCCAGGTGTCCGGAAACTGCCAATACCAATCCATGATTCCACTGAGCCAAGGCTGCTGCGGCTGAGACAGATTCGTTGCGTTTATCGACACGGATTGACGGGTCTGCACAGTCCATGGCGGTGAGAAATGGCTGTGGCTGGCTTCGTACGATGAACCGATATACCGAGCGACGATGAGTGGAAGGGTCGTCTGGGTTAGCTAGATAATATTCATAGTGCGGCGAATGCTCGGGGTGCTGAACCACGAAATCCTGGAACGAAGGTCCACCCATCTTGTGATCTAGCTGTCCGGAAACCGCCAAAAGGCTATCGCGCACGGCTTCAGCCTCGAGTTTTCGACGATTTTGACGCCACAAATGAATGTTGTTTGAATCTCGTTGCGAAAATTCGGCTGGACCTGTGCTTTGCTGGCGATATGTTGCACTTGTGACAATCTGGCGGTGCAGAGCTTTAAAACTTCCACCTGAATCCCGAAATGTGGTAGCCAGATAATCGAGCAGTTCCGGATGCGATGGAGTGCCACCCATATGGCCGAAATCACCAGGCGGATCAACAATTCCCCGCCCAAAATGATATTGCCAGACCCGGTTGACAATCGACCTCCAGAACAGTGGATTATGGCGATGCGTCATCCATTCAGCCAAAGTCGCGCGACGCTCTGATTCATCGGCTGAGTCCTCAAGATGGAATTCTGATGGTGCAAATTCGAGAACTTTTATTGCGCCTGGCTCAACCTTCTCCAACGGTTTTTTCACATCACCACGGGGCAATTTAAAAATCGGGCGTGGAACTCCACCACTGGCACCCGTGCCTGAAAATGCTCCGCCACCTTGATGCACAGTTCCGGCATAAACCAGTTCCGGTTTGGGTAAAGATTTGAGTTGCAATTCTATGGATTGCAATTCGCTTGCAACGTCGTTCCGTTCATTAATGACTTTGATCGAAACGGATTGCTGAATCCATTCGGTTTTACTTCGTTCAAGTTCCGTAAGTTCACGTGCATTGGTGTCGTAATCGATCAATAAAGCAGGTGCAATACCATCTGTGAGATTCTTGATCTGCCATCGAGCAGGGGCTTCAATTGAATCCAAAGCTGTAAGTTTGGCTTTCTGGGAAATATTCTGGCCTTTGTCATCCAAGACCGTGATTTCTGCCATAGCAAAAATATAATCGTTCTGACGAGAAGCCAGTTTCGTTGCCGTCACACGAATACTTTTCGCAGAAGTACCAGACGGCAAATCAATAGTCTGTGGCTTGATTCCAGGATTGATCAAATCCTGTGCTGAAAAATCAGCGACTTTGGTTTTGGTGTGATTAAGTTCTTTCCCTGAAGAGATTTCCACTCGATATCGTAATGGAAATCCAAACCCAGGTCCTATATTGTTAAAATTGTCGGATGCGGGTGAAAGTACGATTTTCTGAACCTTGACAGGATTATCAAAATCAAGCTGGACCCATTTTTCTGATTTCTGATCGCTGGAAATCTCGCTGTGATAACCATATTGAGGATGATCCTTCTGGCCAACGACTTGCTTGGCCGAAGCGATTTTCGATTCAATCTGTGCCAGTTTCGGGCCACCAGTCAGACGAATTTGCTGCTCTAGAATCGGTAATCGCCGCTGCAAAGCAAGCTTTTGGTGTTGTAGACGATTATATTTGAGCTGGTGCTGAGGACTATTAAAATATGGCTTGTCGGCGCGATCGACTGCTGCAAAAACGGCCTGAAGGCGATAATAATCGGCTTGCAGGAGAGGGTCAAATTTATGGTCGTGGCATTGGGCACATTGAATGGTGAGGCTCATCAAAGAGCCTACAGTCGTTCCCACCATGTCGTCACGGTCGAGGTGACGCGCAATTTTTCCATCAGTTTTTGATTCAGGCACTTCAGCATGTCCGATGAAATCCCATGGACCAGCGGACAGTAAACCAAGTGCTTTGACGGCGTCGGGGCTGTCAGGAAAGAGAACATCGCCCGCAATCTGTTCCTGGATAAACTTTGAATAAGGTTTATCCTGATTAAATGCAGAGATGACATAATCCCGATAAGGCCATGCATTTGGTCGAGGTTTATCTTTATCGTATCCGTGAGTTTCACCGTAATGAACGATATCAAGCCAGTGACGTGCCCATCGCTCTCCATATGATGGCGAGGAGAGAAGCCGATCCACAAGTCGTTCATACGCCTTTGGATGCGTATCGTGTTGGAATCTCTCGACATCTTCAGGGGAAGGAGGTAGACCTGTCAGATCAAAATACAATCGACGAACAAGAGTTCGCCGGTCTGCTTCGGGGGCTGGTTTAAATCCATGACTGACGTGATCTTTTGCAATAAAGCGGTCAATTACATTTCTCGACCAGCTTTTTTGGCTTTGCGGTGACTCAGGAATTTTCGGATTCTGGATGGGCTGAAGCGACCAGAGTGGCACGGATCGGCCACCTTCTGATTTATCCGTAAGCTTCGTGGAATCTGGCCAAACGGCTCCTGTACGGATCCATTCGCCTACGGACTTGACCGTTTTGGAATCCAGTGGCTGGGCTTTTTGTGGCATCTCTGGCTTATCGCCAAGAAGAACTTCGTAAATCCGACTTTCTTCAGCTTTGCCCGGTTCGATCACGGATCCATTTTCACTACCCTTTAACAAGCCAGCCTTTGTGGCCAATGACAAGCCTCCACGAGCCTTGGAATCGTTATGGCAGTTCAGGCATGATTTTTCAAAGGCAGGAGCGACCACCTCCTGGAATAATTGCGCGGATTGCTTTAAAAGCGACTCATCAGCAAATAGATTCCCTGTCTGAATCCATAAACAACCCAGTATCAAAGATAGGCAATTCTTTTTCATAGTTTTAGGCATTTGGATATGAGTCTGACCTGAGGCGGGATGAGATATTCCAATTATCAAATATTTTAGACGAGATCGCAAGAGGTCATAAAATTAATGCCTGACAAACCTTCAAGGCTTGTCAGGCTAATCTGGATTTTAGAGATCCGGTTTTCAGCAGAATCCGGCAAGTGGCTCAGTTTTCCATGATTTCGGCGGTTTTCTTTTCCGCAGAATCGTTGACCTTGGATTCATATTTCTTGGTCAATTCCTGAATTTCTTCTTTACAGCTCTTGCAGTCATCTTCTGTCACGAGCTTGTCGGCTTGAAGCTTGTCTGCATCTTTGTTGCCATCGCGGCGGATGTTACGGATTGAAACGCGAGCCTCTTCGGCAAGATCTTTGACGCGTCCCGAGATTTTTTTCCGTTGCTCAACCGAGAGGGAAGGCACGTTCAGGCGGATCACTTTGTTATCAGACATCGGAGTCAGACCAAGTTCACTGGCCTGAATCGCCTTGACGATATCGCCCACGGCAGCCACGTCGAACGGGCGAATCAGAATCTGCTGAGGCTCGGGGGTAGAGAGATTGGCCAACTGCTTGAGAGGGGTCGGTGAGCCGTAATAATCAACGCGGATGGATTCCACCAGACCAGTGCTGGCCCGGCCGGTTCGGATACCTCGAAATTGGTCACCCAAAAGTGCAACAGATTTCTCCATGCGCTCTTCGGTCTCAAGAAGGATGTCGTCGATTGTCATGGCTTCGCGAACTCCCGGCGTACTTCTGGAAATGGGGACATTTTGAGATATCTATCTGTTGAATATCGTTTTCAGGATATCTCGCACAGATCTATCGTCGAATGGATCACTTTAACCGCTCATCGAATGCGGATCAAGATTGACGATAGGCTGGACGTGCGTGATTGGCAACCCAGGTTCCAAGCGGCTCACCCTGAACAATCGCTCGCTCGATGTTGCCTTCACGCTTGAAGTTAAAGACCAGAATCGGCATCGAATTTTCCATGCACATACCGATCGCCGTCATGTCCATCACTTTCAGGTGATCGCGCACAACTTGTTCGTATGTCAGGGTTTCGTAGCGGACAGCATGCGGGTTCTTTTCAGGATCGGCAGAATAAACACCATCCACCCGAGTGGCCTTCATCAGGACCTCGGCGTCGAGTTCCTTAGCCCTGAGGGCGGCCGCCGTATCAGTCGTGACAAACGGACTGCCAGTGCCTGAAGCCAGAATGATGACCCGGCCTTTTTTCAGGTGATTCATGGCACGCCTCTGGATGAAAGGCTCGGCCACTTCATCCATCCGAATCGTGGTCATCAATCTCGCTTCTTGTCCGCAATGCTCAAGAGCATCACGCAGAGCCAGACCGTTGATCACGGTAGCCGTCATACCCATATAGTGTGCTGTGGATTCACGGATGATCGGGTTGCCTTTGGCAAAGGCTGAACCTCGAAGAATATTTCCACCACCGACAACGATCGAAAGCTGAACACCCTTGCTGGCAACATCGGCCACCTCGCGGGCGATCCGGCAGATCTCATCCTGATGAATTCCGCCTTCACCGGAACGTCCGAAGCTCTCGCCCGAAAGTTTCAGTAACACTCGCTGAAATGCGGGTCTGGCTAGTCTTGTATCAGACATGTCGAGCGGTCTCCTGAAGGCTGTGGCTTACGGGCAAAGTTGTTCGTGATAGCCTATTTAAAGAAATCCGGCGGCCTCGTTTTTGATCAGAGGCCGCCGAATCAACGAGTCATGAAACCATTCGAAATTACTCTTCAGTGCCGGCATCTGGAGATGCGGTTTCACCGAGAATATAACGAATCGCCTTATTCACCTTGATAGGCTCTCCGCCTGTGGCTGCACTGACCTTGCGAATCACATCGGCCACTGTCCCAGCTGCTGGGTCTTTGGCAAACGGTTGGTCGAGCAGGTTGTTCTCTGCATACCATTTGTTCAGCTGGCCTTCAGCCATTTTTTCCTGAACCTGAAGCGGCTTCTTGGCGTTGTCAGGATTGTTCTCATTCAATTTCTTGATGAGTTGCTTCTGTTCTTCGACCATTTCAGGACTGACCTGGTCGCGGCTCACTGCCAGAGGATTTGTCGCAACCACTTGCAGAGCCAAATCTTTTACAAGTTGCTTGACTTCGTCGCGACCCGCCTGTTCGGCTGATCCACAAGAAACTTCCACCATCGCCCCACTCTTGGAGTCGTGGTGAACATAACTCTCGATCCGACCAGGTCCAGCAAGTTCAAACTTATCGGACCGTGCGATCCCGATGTTCTCACCCGTCCGAGCGTTCAGGTCAACCAGTGCTTCCTTGATGGTGACAGCTGGGTTGATCACAAACTGCTGGGCCAGTAACTCTACTCCGGCAGAAGCTGTCGCAATAACGTGCTTGAGCAGATCGCCAGTCATGGCACGGAAAGCGTCGTTACGAGCGACGAAGTCCGTTTCACAGTTGAGCTCGACAATCGCTCCCGCTGTGTTGTTCTCATTGAACCCGACTTCAATCCGGCCCGCTTTAGCGGAACGACCAGATCGCTTTTCTGCGTTCTTAAGTCCACGCTCTTTCGCAAGTTGTGTGGCTTTCTTCAGGTCGCCTTCGGCTTCCTGCAGGAGCTTCTTGCACTCCATCAATCCAAGACCTGTGATCTGACGAAATTCGTTGACAACCTTGGCTGTGATATCTGCCATCTGAAAATCTCCTGTATTCTGTGATCTCGTAAAACATGTCCCGAATCAGGTCGAGTTGTGCGTTCGTGCTCTCAGACCCAGTCGGACAAGAGTTTCCCTAACGACTCTGGTAATCTTGATTTCCGATTGATTTCCCAAGAATAAGTGTGGCAAAAATCTGTCGATATTTTTGCCTGAGTCCAGAGACTCAATCATTCATCAGTCAACCAATGAACAGTCTCCGAGCCAGTCATTTGCTTGGCACGGAGACTATTTTCGGATATTGGCAGAAGGAAGGAATTAACCTTCTGTGACTTCTGCGACAACTTCAGGGGCTGGTGCTGCTGGTGCGGCTTCTGGTGCGGCTTCTGGAGCCGCTTCTGGAGCTGCTGAAACTTCGGGGGCTGCTGAAGCGGCTGCAGTTGGAGCTGCTGGTGCATTTCCAACCCGGCGAATTCCGCCGCCACCTTGGTTACCGCCACCGCCTTGGTTACCACCACCACCTTGATTACCACCGCCACGTGGGCCGCCGCGATCGCGGTCACGACGATCACGACCACCACGGTCACGTCGGTCACCGCTATCTTCGCGAGGTTCTGGAGGCGCGATGTAAGCAGGCGCTACAGCACGACCTTCAAGAATGGCGTCGGTGAGGTACCTCACAACCAGTTCGATCGAACGCATGCTGTCGTCGTTGCCAGGAATCGGCAAATCGACATGGTCCGGATCGCAATCTGTGTCAAGTAGCGCAATCACTTTGATACCAAGCTTTTTCGCTTCCTGAACGGCAATCTTCTCGCGGACTGGGTCCACAACTAGAAGAGCTTCTGGAAGGCGTTCCATCGTCCGGATACCAGAGAGGTTCCGGTCGATCTTGGTCCGTTCGCGAGTCAGTTGCGAAATCATCTTCTTGGAGTAACTGGCGGCTTGTTCGCCATCCAGAATCCGCTCCAACTCTTCAAGACGTTTCAGACGACTACGAATCGTCACGAAGTTCGTCAGTGTCCCACCCAGCCAGCGCTCTGTCACATAAGGCATGCCACAGCGAGTGGCTTGCTCCATGATCGTATCCGTCGCCTG
>CAMCFM010000145.1 GCA_945874095.1 Candidatus Kuenenia stuttgartensis | reverse complement strand
AGATCCACATGCAGTACAAACCGTCCGGAAGGGTCGGCCTGAATCATGTGGGCATGGGTCCGGTCGTGGCCGCTGAAGGCGAAGCTGCCCGGAGGAGCGTTTTTGGCTCTGGCAGGGCCGATTTTACCGGCGTCGTTTTTCAGGTCGGTGGCTTCGCCCAAACGGCCATCAGCTAGGATCGGCAGAACCGCAATCGAGCCACCAAAATAATTGGCAACCAGCAGGAAACGGCCAGAGGGATGGATACTGATATAGGTCGGCCCGTCGCCACCCGATCGAACGGAATTGAGCAGTTCCAGCTTCCCTCCCTCAGCCTGATTCACAGCATAAGAGCTGACAGAACCTTCCTTTTTACCACCCACCCGATCGGTTTCGTTGGCGGAATAAAGTCTGGTTCCAGAGTTGTTCAAGGCCAAACAACTTGGGCTGATGCCCAGCTCATAAAGGCCGGCCGGCGACATGGCTCCCGTGGTACGATCGACCTGAAAAATGTGAATCCCACGACCATTTCCTGGGGGCAAATCCACCTGGGTCGGTAACACATCACGCAGAGGAGAGCTGAATGTGCCGACATAAGCCAGTAAAGGGCGATTGGCTGGGGCGGATTGAGCTTGAACCTGACGACCCATCAGAGGTGCCGATCCTGCAAGTGCGACGGCTGAATTCAAAAATGATCGACGCGATGGATTGAGTGGATTCATGGCAAGAACCAGCCTGTCTGATAGTAGGTGGGAATCGGTGGAAGCGACCTTTGATTATTCGTCAGGTTAACACAGAGATCCGGTTCTGGGCAATTCCATCGCGATTAAGAATCGCTGAGGATCTGGCGACACATATGACTCGGTTTTAAAAAACAACAAACCGGGGCTATCAAAACGCCCTTTTAATTTGGCTTGAGTGGGCTCTAGAAGCGGGTGGGCTTCACCCCACACTACGTTTGCTTGGTTTGGATTTATCTAGCCGGTCTTGGCGAAATCTGGATGGCCCCCAACTCCGGGCCGACCCGATGATGAATCCTGTGGCCTCTCACAGTGCTAACGCTTATACTGGACACAGCTCTATCAACTTTTCAAAGTGCGATCAAAGGCAGGCTGACGGGATGCGAATCATTCGGTACTCAAATCCATTTGTCATCGCACTCGTTCTAAACCTTGCCACAGCGGCTGGTGCCGACGATTTTTTTACCGCAAAAATTGAGCCGATTCTCAAGCAACGATGCTACGAATGCCATTCTCACCTCAAGACCAAGATGAAGGGCGGACTGACGCTCGACTCCAAATCCGGATGGGAAAAAGGCGGCGATTCAGGGCCAGCTTTGATCCCCGGCGATCCAGAAGAAAGCCTTCTGATTGAGATGATTCGATGGGGCGACAAGGCTCACCAAATGCCCCCTGACAAGAAACTGCCTGCCCCTGAGATTGCCCTTTTTGAAGAATGGGTCAAGCTTGGTGCCCCCGATCCTCGATTGCCCAACTCTTCGGATAAATCGAGCGACTGGTGGTCACTGAGGCCCCTGCCTTCCTCTGAATCACATCGCTCAATTACGCGTGAACTGGCAAAATCAGGCCTATCGCCGATCGATGTATTGATCCAGAAAAAACTTCACGAGAATGGGATTAAACCATCTCCAGAGGCAGATCGGCGCAATCTGATCCGTCGCCTCACGTTTGATCTTCATGGCCTGCCTCCGACAATCGAAAATACAAATACGTTTATTAATCATCAGAGTCCCAATGCCTATGAGCAGCTTGTTGACCAGCTTCTTGCCAGCCCTCGATATGGCGAACGATGGGCCAGACACTGGCTGGATACAATCCATTTCGCTGATACACACGGCTTTGAACACGACGTTTTTCGCCCCAATGCATGGCGATATCGGGATTATGTGATCTCAGCCCTGAATCAGGATATTCCCTGGCCGCAATTTATTCGAGAACAACTCGCTGCCGACGCTTTCTATCCAGATAAGCCTGAACTCAAGGCGGCCCTCGGCTTTCTGGGTGCCGGCCCTTATGATCAAAGCACAGCAAGCACAGCCCAGAGGACTTACGACTATCTGGACCGCGACGATATGGTCAACCAGACCATGTCTGCATTCACCAGCACCACTGCGAGTTGCGCGCGATGCCACAACCATAAGTTCGACCCGATTTCTCAAGAAGATTACTACTCGCTTCAAGCCGTCTTTGCAGGCATCAGCAAAGGCGACCTGAATTATGACGCTTCAAATGAAATCGCCAGAAGTCGCAAACACTGGCAGGATTTGATCGGATCCGCCGATAAGCTCGATTCAAGCGTTTTGATGCTTCCAGAGAACAGGAAAATTGTTGCTGACTGGGAAAAATCCAACGGAAAAACCGTCGCCGACTGGCAATTGGCCAGGCTTGATACGTTTTACTCTGCCGATGGTGCCACCTTGACCAGCGAGCCGGACGGATCCATTCTGGCATCGGGTAATCGCCCTGACCGTGATACTTATACGGCCTCAGCCGATCCCGGCTTAAAAACAGTCACCGCTTTGCGACTCGAAGTTCTCCGCGATGAAAAACTTCCAAAAAACGGGCCTGGAAGGCAGGATAACGGAAATTTACATCTATCCGAATTCGAGGCTTATTATTTCAAGCCGGGATCAGGTTCAGCGCAGAAGCTGAAATTTAAAAAGGCGTCGGCCGATTTCAATCAGGATAGTTGGACCATCAACCATGCCGTGGATGGAAATGACCGAACTGCATGGGGGATTTTCCCGAAGATCAATGAATCTCATGTGGCGGTATTTCAGTTGTCTGAGCCGATCAAGACTGAGCCTGGCTCGAAGCTTTTGATTGTATTAAAGCAGTTGCACGGTGACGGTCATTTGGTTGGCCGGTTCCGATTGAGTGTGACAGATTCTGAATCCGCAAATACAGAAGCGATTTCGCCGGTTGTCACCAAGGGCCTGAAGTTGGCCGAAAATCAGCGAACATTGGAACAAAGGCTGGCCATAGCAGGCTTTGTGGTGCGAAACCATGCGATGGCAGAGCTTGCAAAAATACCGGCTCAAGCCACCGTCTATGGAGTGATTTCCGGAGCGAACAAGCCAGTTCACGTACTTGCCAGGGGCGACATTGAAAAACCGGGTAAAATCGCTGAACCAGGCTCTTTGCTGGCCGTTTCGAGCCTCAACGGGCGATTCCAAATCAAAAACCCAGGCATGGAATCCGAGAGTCGAGCCGCATTGGCCAACTGGCTGGCTGATCCCAAAAACCCACTGACCTGGCGAAGCATTGCAAACCGTCTCTGGCACTACCATTTCGGCAAAGGCTTGTGCGATACCCCAAGCGATTTTGGACGGATGGGCGGCCAGCCTTCGCACCCGGAACTGATTGACTGGCTGGCCTGCGAACTGAGAAATAATCAAGGTTCCCTGAAGCACATGCACCGGCAGATTTTATTGAGTCATGCCTATCGGCAATCGAGTGCCAGTCGGGCTGAAGGTGTCGCGAAAGATCCTGAAAACCGGCTCGTTTGGAGGATGAATCGGCTGAGGCTCGACGCCGAATCCTATCGCGATGCCGTTCTGGCAGTCTCAGGAAGACTTGACCTGAAAGCCGGTGGCCCTGGTGTGGAGTACTTCAAAACCAGCCCTGGCCAGCAACTGACTCCGAAAGTGGATTATTCCGGTTTCGACTGGAACCGCCCGGAAGCTGGCCGGCGGAGTATCTACAGAGTGGTCTGGCGCGGTATTCCCGACCCCTTCCTGGAGGCGCTTGACTTCCCTGATGCCGCCCTGCTGCAGCCCACGCGATCATTCTCCGCATCTCCACTCCAGTCCCTGACCCTCTTCAACAACGAATTCATGCTCAGCCAAAGCTCATTCTTTGCCTCGAGACTGGAAAAGCTCGGCTCAGAGACCTCCAAACGCGTTCTGGCGGCGGTGCAACTGGCATTTCTCAGAAAGCCTGAACCAGCCGAACTGCAATCGTTCACAGCCTATGCCGACAAGCACGGGCTGGCGGCATTGTGTCGTATCCTGTTTAACAGCAATGAATTTATGTTTATCCCTTGAACAGGAGCACACCATGCGGAACGTTCCGTCCGACGGACATCAAGCCAGCCTTTCAGCACAGTCTCAATCGACCGTAGATCAAGCGTCCAGCATATTATCAGAACTGCAAACCAGCGCAACAGACTCTCCAACCCCAAATATCCAGATGAAATCCCGTCGCGATTTTCTCTGTCACGTGGGCGGTGGGCTTGGCGGACTGGCTCTGGTGGACCTTCTGGCCAGCGAAATGCTTGCAGATGGTGTTAGTCCAGCAAACCCTGACTTTAATGGAGGGCTGCATCACAAGGCGAAGGTCAAGCGGGTGATCCAGCTCTTCATGACGGGCGGTGTCAGCCAGATGGACACCTACGACTACAAGCCGATGCTGGAAAAGCTGCATGGTCAGAAACTTGGCCCTAAGGAGAAGCCTGAGGGCTTCACGGCCATGCCCGGCACGATGATGAAAAGCCCGTTCAAATTCAAGCAGTATGGAGAGAGCGGGCGCTGGGTCAGCGAACTCTTCCCGGAACAGGCCAGGCATGTGGACGATCTCGCCTTTCTCATGGCCATGAGCAGCAAGACAAACGTCCACGGGCCAGGCACTTACATGATGAACAGCGGGATGCTTCTGCCCGGTTTCCCTTGCCTTGGAGCCTGGCTTTCCTACGGCCTTGGACGACTCACGGACAACCTGCCCACATTCGTCGTTCTGCCCGACGGCAAAGGCCTGCCCTACAACCAGAACGGCTGCTTCAGCTCCGGTTATTTGCCAGCCGTCCATCAGGGAACCATCATCAAAGCCTCGGCGTCGGACCCTGTCCCTGACCTCTTCGCAAACTCAAAATTCAAATACGCCACACGCTCGGCAGACCACGACGGCCTGGCCCTTCTGGATCAAATCAATCGCTCGAATGCAGAGCAAAACGCTGATGATTCCAGGCTTAATGCACGGATTGCAGGCTATGAGCTTGCGGCCAAAATGCAAGTCTCTGCACCTGAAGCATTCGACCTGAACCGCGAATCGGAATGGATTCGCAAAGCCTATGGACTGAGCAACCCTGTGACCGAAGACTTTGGCCGCCGATGCCTGGTGGCTCGTCGTCTGATCGAGCGTGGGACACGGTTTGTCCAGGTCTGGAGCGGGCCTCAGGGAGCGACCGGCAACTGGGACAATCACGGCAGCATTCCCAACGAGTTGCCTCCGATGACAGCCAGTGTCGATCAACCGATCGCAACCCTGCTGAGCGACCTGAAATCCCGGGGCCTTCTCGACGATACGCTGGTGGTCTGGACCACGGAATTTGGCCGAACTCCTTTCTCTCAAGGCATTACGGGTCGTGATCACAACGGCGGTACTTTCGTGACATGGCTTGCCGGTGCCGGCATCAAGCCCGGCGTGGCCTATGGCCAGAGCGACGATTGGGGATACCAGACCGAGGCTGGAAGGACGTACTGTTATGATCTTCATGCCACGATTCTGCACCTGATGGGGATCAACCATGAACGGCTCACCTTTCGCCACGGTGGTCTCGATCGCCGGCTAACGGACGTACATGGCCATGTCGTGCAAGAGATACTTCTATAAGGACTTAAATAGAGTATTCTAGAGGCTTTCAGACGTTTAGGAGAACCACGGCCGCGAATTTAAGAATAAAAGTTTGCGTAAATTGAGAATAATGCTGGACGTCCGGCCCGGAAACGCATATTCTAGGTAAGTGAACTGGGAGTTTGATCAGAAACCAGTAGGTCAAAACAATGTCGTCTGAAGGTGTGTCGCAAAGTTCGGATCGTCCGTTAATGGATTTGGTGCGCCGGGCTGGCCCCATCTCTGTTGAGGATCTTGCCGAACGCATGGCAGTCACCCCGACGGCGATTCGGGTGCGTCTTACGAGGCTGCTCGAAAGCAGCCTGATCGAGCGTGTTCAGGAATCAGTGGGGCGTGGTCGCCCAAGGTTTCTTTATCAGGCCAGTCCACTGGCTCAAAGAAAACTTGGCCAGAATTACGCCGATCTAGCCTTGGTCCTGTGGGATGAGGTGATGCACTCTGTCGGGGATCCGAAAATCCGCCGGGAGCTTTTTGCCCGCATCACGGATCGGCTGGCTGAGTCCTACAGTGGTCAGATGAGTGGCGAGGAATGGTCGTCCCGACTGGTTCAACTGGGTGGTCTTTTGCACCAGCGAGGGGTCGAGACAGAGGTGTCGGCTGATGAGGCCGGTCAAGCCATCCTGAAACAGCTTTCATGCCCCTACTTTGAACTGGCGGAAGTGGATCGAGACATCTGCGCTCTCGAGCGTCGGATGTTCGAAAAGGTCGTTGGTCATGGTCTGACCCTGAGCCACTGTCGGCTTGATGGGGACCGATCGTGCGACTTCGAGGCCGACCATTCACACAATGAGCCAACCACCATGCTTGCCTGATACTAGAGCTTCATCTGAAACAAGATGAGCCAAAAAATACTGACAGATCCGTCGAATACCGTTTCCGTTTTGGGTCATATCATGTGACCCTGACTCTTTCCAGTGGAGTTCGTGAGAGTGAGCCGCAAATCGCTTCGCATTGAGAACCTGCACGTGTCCGTTGAGGGCAAGTCGATTCTTCGTGGTGTCAACCTGACAATTAACCAAGGCGAAACGCACGCCCTGATGGGCCCCAACGGCTCCGGAAAGAGCACGCTTTCATATGCCTTGATGGGCCACCCGAACTATGAAATCACCGACGGAACCGCCTTTCTGGGCGACATAAACCTGCTCGAAATTGAGCCTGACGAACGTGCCAAAGCCGGTCTATTTCTGGCCTTCCAGTATCCGACCTCGATTCCCGGCGTGACCATGGCCAACTTCCTTCGCCATGCCGTCACGAATGTCCGGATGCCGGACCGTAAAGAGGGCGAAGACCTGATCTCCATGCGTGACTTCCGTAAGGAACTCAAGCAAAAGATGGACGAACTTGGCATGGACGGTGAGTTCGCCCGCCGATACCTCAACGAAGGTTTCTCGGGTGGTGAGAAAAAACGCGCTGAAGTCCTTCAGCTTGCGATGCTTCAGCCCGCCTTTGCGATCCTTGACGAAACCGACTCAGGCCTCGATATCGACGCCGTCCGCGTTGTCTCCGAAGGTGTGAACCGTGTTGCCAAGGCTCAGGGAACCGGCGTGCTGGTGATCACCCACTATCAACGGATCCTGAACTACATCCAGCCCCAGTTTGTACACATCCTGTACGGGGGCAAGATTGTCGAAAACGGTGGTCCTGAACTGGTCACCACGCTTGAGCGTGAAGGCTACGACTGGATCCGCGCCAAGTATCCAAATGAAGCACAGATAGAAGACGAACTCGAGTCTACGGTCTTAACATCCTGAGACCGGGTCTGAAATTTGACTTCCGATTGCCACTCGGCTGAGGCTGAGTGGCCACCATACTCACAATACATTCCGCCAGTGATCTGAAAATCAAGCACGTCTGTAAAGGGATACCATCATGTCAACTGACCTGAACGCACAAGTTGCCGGGATCAAAGACGATTACAAGTACGGCTTTCACGAGTCTGAAGCCCACTACAACTACAAGTCCGGCAAGGGCTTGAATCGCCGGACAGTCGAAGAAATCTCGGAGATGAAAAGCGAACCCAACTGGATGCGCGAATTTCGTCTCAAAGCTCTGGACGTATTCTTTCAAAAGGCACTTCCACAATGGGGCGGGAATCTGAACGACCTCGACTTCCAGGACATCCACTATTTCGTGCGTGCCACGGATCGTCAGGGCAAATCGTGGGACGATGTCCCAGCCGAGATCAAGCGAACGTTCGACAAACTTGGTATCCCCGAAGCTGAACGTAAGTTCCTCGCCGGAGTCGGTGCCCAGTACGAATCTGAAGTGGTCTATCACAGCCTTCGTGAAGACCTGGCCGCCAAGGGCGTGATCTTTACCGACATGGATACCGCCCTTCGCGAACACACCGATCTGGTTAGGGAATACTTCGCCACGATCATTCCAGTGAACGACAACAAGTTCGCTGCCCTGAACTCAGCAGTTTGGTCAGGTGGATCGTTCGTTTACATCCCAGCGGGCGTCAAGGTTGACATCCCTCTGCAAGCCTATTTCCGGATCAATGCCGAGAACATGGGCCAGTTTGAACGCACCTTGATCATCGTCGAAGAAGGTGCCCAGGTCCACTATGTGGAAGGCTGTACCGCTCCGGTTTACACCTCGGAAAGCCTTCACTCGGCAGTGGTTGAGATTATCGTTAAAAAGGGTGGCCGATGCCGCTACACGACGATCCAGAACTGGGCCAACAATATCTATAACCTGGTGACCAAGCGGGCCGTGGCTCACGAAGATTCCTTGATGGAATGGGTTGACGGTAACCTCGGTTCCCGACTGACCATGAAATATCCTGCTGTTTACATGGTTGGCAAGGGCGCCCGTGCCGAGATCCTCTCCATTGCCTTCGCCGGCAAGGGTCAGCATCAGGACGCCGGTGGCAAGGTGGTTCACGCAGCCCCTTACACCACGAGCCGGATCATCTCCAAGTCGATCTCCAAGAACGGTGGTCGTTCGAGCTATCGTGGTCTCCTGAAAGTGGCTGACGGAGCCTATGGCTCGAAGTCAAACGTGGTTTGCGACGCCTTGATTCTCGACCCTCAAAGTCGTTCTGACACCTATCCTTACATCGAAGTTGATGAAGATGATGTCAAGATTGG
>CAMCFM010000144.1 GCA_945874095.1 Candidatus Kuenenia stuttgartensis | reverse complement strand
GTGCCTGTCGCAGCTGCGATTGCCGGCACCACTCCAGGCCGATTCGTATGCGATATTCTTGTCGCGAATAAAATGGCCGTTGGAATTGTCAATTTCAGGCCCGGTGATCGGACTGAAGCGGATATGAGGGCCATTCTCAGGCATCCGGCACACATGGCGGGTTCCGACGGAATCTACCGGGGCCAGCATCCTCACCCTCGCGGTTGGGGTGCATTCGCCCGCTACCTGAGCCTTCATACCCGTGAATTGGCCGATTACGATTGGGCTGAAGCCATCACTCACCTCTCAGCCCACGCCGCCCGCCGTTATCGCCTGACCGACAGAGGCATGATTCGCACAGGATTTGCTGCCGATATTGCCGTAATCGACCCTGTAAACGTCAAAGATCACGCCACTTATGAAACACCAACAGCCCTGGCCACCGGAATTCCCCACGTCTGGGTCAACGGAGCATGTGTTTTGAAGGACGGCGAATTGACTGGCCTGAATTCAGGCAGAGTCCTTCGACGAGGTTAAGCCAGGCACGAGCCACCTGTTTGAAATTGGTATGAGAAAAAGCGTGGCTATAATAGTCACGCTTTTTTATTTCAAAATTCCACAAATCATTTCAATCGTCGGTCAGCCATCCACATTCCGTCGCCATGCTGGCACAGGCTCTGATATCGTCCATCACCAGACCAGGATAGAGTTTACGAATGGTATCCCATGCCGCTCCATCGCGAATATGATTCACAATGGTCATGACCGGCACACCAAGCGAACGTACCACTGGCTGATGCAACTCATCCTTGATGATGTGTTTCTTCCATAAAACTTCAAGCTCTTTTCGCCAGCGAAACGCATCGACCTCGTCCAAACGACCTAATCTTGCGTTACTGGGATAGTCTACGACAGATTCGGACGGAACTGGTGCATGTGTCACGGAATCTTCCCCGACATCTTCCAGCCGCTCCTCAGCCAACCCAGGGAAAGCCATCCGGGCAATTGACAATGCTGAAACAAGGCTGGCAATCTCTGATGAATTGTGATGGCCGTGGTTTAAGAGACTGGCTTGCAGTCTTTTAGAAAGTATGGATACGGCATCCCCAATCAGACCATCTAAACCACTCACAGGCTTTGAGCTCTTACGGCGCTTGATTTTCAAAGGCTTTGAAGCCTGCACTTTATCCATTTCAAACGGGCCTCGTTTCGCGCTGATTTGATGAATGGTCTGATCCACTAGACTTGAAGTGACCATGAACACGATTCTCACTGAAAATGATCAAGGCTGATTTTTTGCGTCCACGGGATTATTGTCGGCGTATTCCTGCCTGTGGGATATCCCGCAAAAGGGAGGATCTTTTTTCGACAAATGAATAAACCGGAGATTCTGATCATTTACCCCAATGGGTTCAAATTCATGAGAGTTAAGTTCCTTTGATTAAATTCACCAGCCAGATTATTGATTCCATCAGCAAACCTCTCAATTTGACAATCCCAGCCAAGATTTATTAGGATGAAACAGAGAACACATGCGGATTCGTGCCCCTTATTGACAGGAAAGAAAATATGACCAGTCCGCAACAGAATCCACCACAAGAATTGCCCCTTAACGAAGTTGGGCCCGGCCGATACTTCTTTTTCGTGACCTTCTGCATGGTGGTACTGGCAGGCATGATCTTCTTCTCGCTCCGAATTCCGCCCCCTCCACCACCTCCAGAAGTCAAGTCTGATCCAGTACTTACAACTGGTTATAACGTCTATATGCGTCAGTGCGTCGCATGCCATGGGCTTCAGGGCCTGGGCGACGGCCCCAGAGCGTTCTCCACTCCAATCAAGCCTCGAAACCTGCGTGACGAGCCCTGGAAATATGGGGACGACGAGGAATCTGTCCTAAAAATCATCACCCAGGGCGGCCCTCAAGGCGTCATGCCAGCTTTCGGAAATTCCCTGAGCCCTCAAGAATTAAAAGCCATTGTGAAATATGTTCGACATATGGCCGGCAAAATTAAGTGATTGCAACGATTAAAAAAAATGAAGCCTTGACCGCGAAGTCAAAGGCTTCATTTTTTGATTTTTCCTAGTCTCGACTTTTTAGATCAACGGCCCATAAGGGCCTTCAGGATCATCAGGTCCAGGTCTTCGTACTGACGGTTGTCGCGAAGTTCATTGACCTTGGTTTCGTCCACGCTTCGAACGATCTCCAGAAGGGCCAGGAACATCGTCCGGCTGTTGGAGAGGTGCTTGGTGGAATCTTCGTACTTCGTGGCACGCATGGCCTTGATGTCCAAGCCCACAGCTTCACCGTTCTTGCCATATCCGCTCTTGTCAAGCACCCAGACCTGATCAAACGCGCGGCGCAGGTCGGCTGAACCGAAGGTCTTGTCTTGATCGTACTTAAGTCCGTTCTGGTCGTTCAGGTGAACGCTCCAGAGCTTCTCATGCCAAAGGGCATAAGCCATGTCGTCGGCAGGATCAAGGCCAGCCAGAATCGAGTGGGCGGATTCGATCAGCACACCGGAACGGCCTGGATCGACCGTCTTGTAAGCCAGCCCGATCATGTGCCCAACTGTCGGCAAATAGGCTTGATCCATAGGCTCGTTAGGCTTGGCTTCCCCAAGAACCCGAATCTCAGGATCGTGCTCCAAAATCGTATTCCAGGCGTCGGCGATCCGGCCCACAGCTGTTTTGGCACACTTTGCTTCGCGAATGTAAGAGCCTTCACGGGCCAGCCATAGGACATAATTCTTGCAGTCCATGACCTTCGCCAGATCAACGCAGCGTTTGGCTCGGTCAAGCGCGTACTGACGGTCCTTTGGGCAATTTGAAGTGAATGCACCGTCGGCTGTGTGAGGATCTTCCCAGAGGCGGGGAGCGATAATTTCGACGAACAAACCTTCGTCGTCGAGAACTTTCTTCAACTCTGCCGCTTTTTTCATCTTCTCAGATTCTGGAAGATCGTAAGCCACCACGTCGTCATCGTGGAACTGTACACCGTCAAAACCAAGCTTTTTATATTGCCTGATCTTTTCCGCGAAAGCCATTTCAGGCCTGACCGGTGGCCCGAACGGATCGGCGCCGGTGCTGATGTTCCAAGGACCAAATGTGAAGCGGTATGTGTGCGTCGAACTCATATTTTTCTTACCGAAGTTGAGGGGTGTTAACGGTTTTGGATCGTCAGGCGAGATGTCATGAAACCGTCGGGCATGATCGAGCGAACCTCGGAAATCTGATCCGCTCAAGGCATCATCATGAAATGCACGGATGCGACCGTCAACCCTGATTCTCAAATCTCCTCAAAATCGCTCCAAATTGATCCCCACAACCCACCTCCCAATCGGTTACCATATCCAACCAGACAGCTTCTTCTGATTACCTCAAATTCCATCCACATAAGGCCCAATCAACACATGAACCTCTGGCAGATGATCCTGGGCATTGCGATTATGGCATTGGCTTTCGCGCTTTGGACCACTTCCGAAGCCACCAGGGCCACGCTCATCGTGATGGTGGTCGGCTCTGGGATCGTCGCCCTCTGCCTGCATTCGATCCTTCGATTATTCGACCTTCTGGGCCGATTCGGCGACAATCCGTCCCGTCACAATGGTATCCATCTTCTAACTCATTCAACAATTACGTTGTTCACCTGTGCGATCGGTGTCGGCGCACTCACCTGGGTCGGATTCTTTCTACTCTGGCCCCGTTGAAAAGTAGTCTTCCACCCTGCCTAACTACCAGAAAACCATCTGTTGAGCTTTTAATAGCAACCAATTAACGGTATTATAACAACCAGTCTAGACATCCTGTAGATGATCTCCACCCGAGCCTATTCAGATCCATAAGATTTTCAGCGGATTCCAACGAACATGACCATGACATATGAACCTCTGAAATTTCCTCGACAATGGTTGCCAGCAGACGCAAGCCTCGAAACCTGGCCTGAAATTGGCCCTTGGTACCAAAAGCTGGAAGATTGGCCGATACAAAGCGTGAACGACCTGATCGCCTGGATGAAAGCCAAAGACGAACTTGATGCAGCCGTAAGTCAAGTCAGTAACAAGCGCTACGTAGCCATGACCCTTAAGACGGACGACCCTGCTCGCGAACAAGCCCACCTGGCGTTCGTTCGCGACATCGAACCGAACTTAAAGCCTATCGGCCAGACACTTCGGAATAAATATCTCGATAGCCCGTTCCGACCCGAATTACCCAAAGAGACTTATATTTTAATGGATCGGGCTTTGGAGAATCGCAAAAGCCTCTATCGAGAGGCCAATATTCCAAAAGAGACCAGAGTCAGCGA
Source organism: Candidatus Kuenenia stuttgartensis (assembly GCA_945874095.1). Classification (GTDB taxonomy): domain Bacteria; phylum Planctomycetota; class Planctomycetia; order Isosphaerales; family Isosphaeraceae; genus QWQI01. Next base: position 4,484 of record CAMCFM010000144.1, on the reverse strand, counting down.
ACTTACCCAGCAATATCAAAAAATCGTCGGTGCCATGACCGTCCCCTGGAAAGGTCAAGAACGTACACCAGCGCAAATGGCTCCTGTGCTGGAAGATACAGACCGTGCGACTCGCGTGGAAGCCTGGCTGATTGTGGCCATGCGACGATTGAAGGAACGTCAGAAATTCGACGACCTTTTTGACGACCTCCACCGGCTACGCGTCGAAATCAGCCGTGAAGCCGGCTTTAAATCCTTCACCGATTATTCTTATAAAAATCGCGAACGATTTGATTATGGAATCCCTCAAGCTCAAGCTTTCCAAAACGCTGTGGCAGAATTCGTCGTGCCTTTGGCTCGCGAGATTCAGAAAAAACGCCGATTGCAACTCGGCATCGAACAGCTTCGCCCCTGGGATTTATCAGTCGATCCCCAAAATCGGCCAGGCCTAAGGCCATTCACAGAGGAATCCAAACTCGCCTCCGGAGTTGGCGAAATCCTCGAGCAAGTCGATCCTGAATTAAATTCCCAATTTCAATTCATGCGAAAGAACGATCTCCTCGACCTCGCAAACCGTAAAGGCAAAGCTCCAGGTGGCTATCAAACCACCTTTGAGGAAGACCGAGTTCCATTCATTTTCATGAATGCAGTCGGGATGGACGGCGACCTTCGTACCCTGCTCCACGAGTGCGGGCACGCTTTCCACGCTCTGGCATGCCGATCCGTCGAGCCAGCGGCTTATCGGGAAAGTCCCATGGAATTCTGCGAAGTCGCGTCCATGTCCATGGAATTGCTAGGCGCAAAACAACTCGACGCATTTTATAATCAGGCGGATGCTGATCGAAGCTACCGGCAACTCCTCGAAGGAATTGTTCTGATCCTCCCATGGATCGCTCAAGTTGATGCTTTCCAACACTCAATCTACGCCCACGACGAGCCTTGCAGGGACCGTCGCCGCGAGGACTGGAAAGCACTCACAGAACGGTTTGGTGGTGATGTGGATTGGTCAGGAATCGAAGACGTGCGAGACCATTCCTGGCATCGCCAGTTGCATATCTTCCTCTACCCTTTCTATTACATTGAATATGGAATTGCCCAACTTGGCGCTTTGCAAGTCTGGAAACAATTCCAGGATGCTCCCCAAAAAGCAGTTGACGCCTATAAACACGCCCTGTCACTCGGCGGCAGCCGGACCTTACCAGACCTCTTTGCAGCAGCAGGTGCGAAATTCGATTTTAGCGCCGATACCATTCGCCCCTTAATGGAACTGATCGGCCTGGAACTTGCAAAAATCCCAGAATAATCTCTGGCTTTACAAGCCTGATAAGCACCTGTAACTGCAGATCCAAAGGACCTTTCATGCCACCTTCAGTCAGCACTGGCCTTGATCAATGTGTTGCAAATCAATTCGCATTTTTCAAGGGCCAGAAGGTTGCGGTTCTGATCAATCAGGCGTCGTGCGACCACCAGTTCAGACATCTTGTGGATTTAATTCAATCCATTCCAACTGTCAAACTGGTGCGTATCTTTGGTCCTGAACACGGCTTTGCAGGTACTGCTCAAGACCTGGAAAGCGTTACAAGCGGATTGCAATCGCAACCTCGCTGGGATGTCCCGATTATCAGCCTTTACGGCGAAACAGAGGCATCGCTCACCCCCGCCCCCAGCCTTCTGGACGATATCGACACCCTCATCATCGACCTGCCCGATATCGGAAGTCGTTACTACACGTTTGCCGCAACTTTAATTCGAATCATGCGTGCCTCAAATGGTAAAAGCCTCAAAATTGTGGTACTCGACAGACCAAATCCGCTCGGCGGAATGACTGTGGAAGGCCCAATTTTAAAGCCAGGATTCGAGTCCTTTGTCGGCGAAATTCCAATCCCTATCCGCCATGGGATGACTCTTGGAGAAATCGGCGACTGGCTTGTTAAAACTGAAAAACTCGACCTCTCCTATCATTGCATTTCCGCACTGGGATGGTCACGCAAAATGCTTTACCCCCAAACGGGCCTTCCATGGGTCATACCGTCACCCAACATGCCCACTTTTGTGACCGCTTTAGTGTATCCCGGTGGCTGTTTGATCGAAGGAACGAACATCTCCGAGGGACGTGGTACAACCCGCCCTTTTGAACTCTTCGGAGCCCCATGGCTTAATGAAACCCAACTGGCTCATAATCTGAATCACTCTGGCCTATCCGGTTTTATCGCCCGTCCCGCACTCTTTAAACCCGCCTTCCAAAAGCACTCCGGCAAAGTCTGCGCCGGTGTCCAGATCCATGTCACCAATCCATTGGAATTTCAACCTGTCCGAGTCTACACCCAGGCATTGATCGCCATGCGAAATCAAAATCCTGAAAAGTTTCAATGGCGAACGGAAACCTATGAATACCGAGATTTTCCGATCGCAATCGAACTACTCTATGGATCCAACACTGAACGTCAGATGATCGAATCAGGCGCTTCCTGGCAAGACATCGCATCAACATGGCAAGACGGCCAAATTGCATTTCCTCAAGCCTGACAAATGTCAAGCACCTTTATGCAAAGCCTCGTGCTCCTCGTCAGTCGTTGGACGTGTATCAAGTCCTTTACGCTGCGAGAGTTCCATTCTGTCCAGATATTTCACATTGGCACAATCATCAAGTTCAGCCGAGTGACATGCGGCGAAATCCTTAATCAAAAACCGAAACGGCCCGCCCTGATTCAAACCCAGCGGCTCATCGCCGATCTTGTAAACCAGAAGCCCTTCCAATTTCACTGATTCAAGCGGGATCGAAACGTGAAAATCGTCCCTTCCAGCATGAAGGGTTAGATAATTGGCCTCAGGCAGAGGCTCGACCAGCCGCAACAGCGAATCCAAAGTCACGGCATCACCCTGCTTCTTGCCTGCAAAACGTGACACATCCACGACTTGATCCGATTCTGAGAATTGACTTAATTCCTCATATCCAAGCGAAACAGGATGTTGCACCAGCCCATCAATCGTTAGTTTCACGTCTTTTTTCTCTTTTTTTGAGATTATGAGGGTATCACTCATATTTTCCGTTTGACCAGCATCAAGTTAACCATTACTATTATGTATATCAACTATCTGCTGGTGATAGATCATCCTCTGATCTCCGCAAAGTCCTCGTCCAACTTCAAATCAGTTCATAAATTTCCTGGAACCGGCTGAACCGATTCCACGACCGAAACAGGAATAAGTGCCATGATTCGTGTCGATGCCCGCCGTGGTGCCACATTTTGTGACGGCTTCACACGCCGCGATTTTCTCCATGCTGGTGCCATACCACTTCTGGGGCTTGGACTTACCGAAACTCAGGCAGCTGAAAAAGCCGCTGCCTTATCCGCAAAAACGGACATGAACTGCATCCTGCTGTTCCTTGTCGGCGGTCCTTCGCAAATCGACACCTGGGACCCTAAGCCGAACGCCCCTGCCGAAATTCGCGGCCCCTTCAAACCCATCGACACCAACGTTCCAGGGATCCAGATCTCTGAGATTTTCCCTCGACTCGCCCAGTCCATGGACAAAGTCTCACTCGTCAGATCCATCTACCACCAGGCCACTGCCGTCCACGATACCGGCTATCAAATGATGCAGACCGGCCGCCTGTTCGGCCCCGGCATTGAACACCCGCACTATGGCAGCACCCTGGCGTGGATGAAAGGCCCGAAAGGCGATGCTCCGCCGTATGTCCTTCTGCCTAAACCTATTGGAGCGACCGGCGGCAACCTTCCACACGGTCATACTGCCGGTTATCTTGGTAAAACCTTTGACCCATTCGTCCTGAATGCTTACCCAAACGACCCAAACTTCTCCGTACCCGACCTGCTTCCTCCAGAGTACATCACTGCGATCCGCTCTGAACGTCGAAGATCGATGCGAAAGTCGATCGAGGGAAATTTGAAAGCCTTCGAATCATCCGCCGATGCCAAGTTACTGGACTCCAACTTCCAGCAGGCTTATTCGATCATGACATCGGCTAAGACCCGTGACGCATTTGACTTAAAGAAAGAGTCCGACAGCGTTCGCGACACCTATGGCCGCACCCGGTTTGGCCAGTCATGCCTGATGGCACGTCGTTTAGTGGAAGCCGGAGTCAGGTTCGTGACCGTGAATATGTTTGAAACCGTCTTCAGTGAAGTCACCTGGGACATCCACGGTTCAGCTCCATTTACATCCATCGAAGGCCTTCGCGACGAGGTGGCTCCGAACTTCGACAGAGCCTACACTGCCCTGATCCAAGACCTTGCCCATAAAGGACTTCTGCAAAACACGATGGTTCTGGCGTTTGGTGAATTCGGACGGACTCCGAAGGTCAACCCGGCAGGTGGCCGCGATCACCACCCTGGAGTCTGGACCTCTCTCTTTGCGGGAGGGCCATTCAAGGGCGGTCAAGTGGTGGGCGAATCCGACGAGATCGGTGGCTCGCCCAAAACCAGACCTGTGACGACAGGTGAAGTGGCTGCAACGGTTTACGAAGCCTTAGGCATGAGCCT
>CAMCFM010000143.1 GCA_945874095.1 Candidatus Kuenenia stuttgartensis | reverse complement strand
TCCGGCTCAATGCCTCAGCGGGATCCACATGACCGTTTTGCACTTCGTTAAGTAGTTCGAGCAGCTTTGCCTGATCCAACACTTCTTTAGTCTCCAGCAGCTTTTATGCCTGATTACAGACGACGAATTGCATGCAGATGAGTTGCAAGGCCGAGTCAGAAATCCAGTGAGAATTCTGGACGCCTTATACCCGTGACTGGTATACTAACATAAAACGTCACTTAAAGTAGAGGGTGGCCTTTCGACAATGGCCGGTCCCGATCCAACCAAACGCGAACATCTGATCCAGCGACTTGACGAAGCCGCCTTGGCAATTCGTGACTGGACGAAAGCCCAGACAGCCTCGACAGGCATTTCGATTGCCGTTCATGCTGGTCTGATCGTTGCGCTGCTACTGCTTCACCAAAACCTTCAGTCGCCAGAAAATCTAGCCATTTCGCTAAGGTTTGGGGACAAGAATTCGCTTGATTCTGAAAAATTTGTCGTCGAGACCCTTAAATTTGCCCCATTGACCATGCCGGCGATCGATGTCACAAAGATATCTCAAAATTTCGACGAGAGGACGTCCCTTACACCCGACTTGCCGCGTATCGAATTCCACGACGAATTCGACCTGACTTCTGAAAAGAATCTGACACAGGACGAGCCTGTCAAAGGATTTGGGACGACTCAGTTCGACGGACTTTCGGAAAAGGTCCAGGGTGTGAGCGTGAAGATCGGTGATCCTCAATTCACTCTGATCTGGGACTCGGACGCCGACCTTGACCTGCATGTGATCGAGCCTGGCGGTATTGAGATTTATTGGGAAAAACGAACCGCGAAAAAAGGTGGGGAACTCGACGTGGATGATGTGGATGGTCAGGGGCCGGAAAATATTTATTGGAAAAAAGGCGTTGGCCCGAGCGGCGATTACCAGTGGTGGGTGCATTATTATGGAGGGCTGGGCGGGAAGCCGAAGCGGACGAAGTGGAGGGTGAGGATCAAGCACGCTGGCCAATTGGACGAGTTTGAAGGCGTGCTCACGAAAATTGATTCTAAATCGCCAGTGCAGATTTTGAAGAAATAGGTCATGAGATCGAGATTTTTCTGTTGTCTCACGATTCTTTGAAATTCAAAAAACAGGATAACTCGCGCCGTACAACCATCACAAACCGCTTAAACTAACAAGCACGAAGAACTCGTTTCGTTCTGGACGGATTCGGGCTATTGTATAAACTGGTGATAAGGCAGAATATGTAAGTAGTTCGAGTCGCCCGAAATGGTGTGGCTGAATGTGGATCCCTTACAAAGCCCCGGACAGGTTCGACGCCCATGAGCTCGTCACTAAAAGAAGACTTGGCATCGCTCAAAATTGACCGGGGTCGTTCGCGACCCATGGCAGTGGCCCAACCACAGCCTCAACAAAGTTCAAGCCACGTCTCTTATCGCCCGACTTCGGCCAAGACGGTACGTCGAGGGTTTGGCTGGCGGCTGTTTTCTCTGTCGCTCTGGTTGATCCCGATCGCCATAGTCGCTGCCGGTGCTTACATGGTGCGTGATCAGGTGGCGAAGATCCGGCCTGCCACCGAAGTGAAATTTGCAACAGTTCAGGAACTGACCGAATCGGATATTGATAAGGTCTTATCAGCCAAGGGATATCTCAGGTCTCGCAACCAGGCCCAAGTGGGTGCCAAAAGCCCTGGCCGGGTCGAGCGAATGGCCGTCGAGGAAGGCGACAAAGTGATACCAGGACAGATTTTAGCAGTCCTGGAGCACAACGACTTCAAGGCCATGCTGATGTCCAAAAAAGCATCAGTGGCCCGCACCAAAGCCGAGCTGAACGAGGCTGAGGCCGACCTCCGCGACAAACAGCGTAAGGTCAAGCGTAATCAGACTTTAATGAACCAGTACAAAACAACAAGTCTGGAAGAACTTGAAGCCTCGATGTCGCAATCCGAAATGAGTGCCGCCCGTGTGGAAGCCCTCAAGGCGAATATGGCCTACATGGAGGCCTCGATGAAAGAGACGGAAGAGAACATCCAGAACATGTTCATCATGGCCCCATTTGCAGGCACCGTGCTGGCGAAGGGTGCGGAAGTGGGCGAGACGATTACCCCAGGTGGAATGGGTGCAGCCTCAGGGCGTGGTTCGGTGGTCACTCTGGCCAATCTCTCTTTACTGGAAGTGGAAACGGACATCAGCGAAGGCCAGTTGGCCAAGGTTCGAGTGGATCAACCGGCGGAGGTCATGGTCACCGCCTCGCCCAACAAACGCTTTACGGGTAAGGTTCGGAAGATTGTTCCACTGGGCGACCGTGCCAGAGGCACCGTCAAGGTTTATGTCCAGATTCTGAACCCCGACGATCGGCTTTTTCCGGAGCTGATCGCCATTGTAAATTTTCTGCCAGAGAAAAAAGATCAGGCCGCCACACCACAACTAGCTGGCCTTTTTATTCCTAAGTCGTCTGTGACAGAGGCCAATGGTACGACCACCGTCTGGCGGATTGACGATGACAAGACCATTCACAAGACCACGATTTTGACCACCCCGAGGTCGGACGATTTGGTCAAGGTCGAGACCGGTCTCAAGGCGGGTCAAAGAATTGTCTTGAACCCGAGCCCTGAATTCAACGAAAATCAAGCTGTCAGCGTTCCTGATTAAATCATGCCAGCTTCAGGACATGCCGGTCGATCCACTGGCAAGTCGAGACCTAATCATTCATCGAGGAGAGATTCGAAGTGTCCGACAATCTGGCCATCCAGCTTTTGAATGTCAGTAAGGAATACAGCCGCAACTCCATGCGGATACCCGTTCTTCAAGGGCTGAATCTGGACGTTCGCCAAGGCGAATTCCTGGCCTTGATGGGCCCTTCCGGGTCGGGCAAAACCACACTTTTGAACCTCATCGCCGGCCTTGACAGGGCCACATCAGGCGATGTGAATGTGGACGGCCTGAATCTGTCGCAACTCAGCGAATCGCAACTCACCCGCTGGAGGGCGGATCACATCGGGTTCATCTTCCAGATGTATAACCTGATCCCCGTGATGACGGCCCAGGAGAATGTGGAACTCCCCCTGCTCCTTCAGCCTGTTTCCCGCAGCGAACGCCACAAGCGTGCTGCAACAGCCTTGAAAATCGTGGGCCTTGACGGTCGTGAAGATCACTACCCACGCCAGCTTTCAGGTGGTCAGGAACAACGCGTGGCCATTGCCCGTGCCATTGTGACTGACCCGGCCCTGATTGTGGCGGATGAGCCAACTGGTGACCTGGACAGAACTTCGGCTGAAGAAATTCTCGACCTGCTCGACACACTCCATAGGGATCTGGACAAGACCATTGTGATGGTCACGCACGACCCTCAGGCTGCCTCACGAGCCAGCCGACTTCTGAGGCTTGATAAAGGCCAATTGGTGGGCGATGAAACACAGGCTCAGGCCAAGTCACGCATGGGTGTCTCTTAAGTTTATCACTAGATCACCATTTAGGAGGACGATTCTCATGAAATACTTCAGCTACGTCTGGCGCAACATGCGCAGGAATCGCTTGCGAACCTGTCTCACCATCGGCTCGATTGCCATCAGCCTTTTTCTCATGATGATCATGCTCTCGTTCCTCTCAGTGAACCAGAACGTGAGCGAATCTTTGAAAGGCTATAACCGGATCATCGCCATGAGTAGCCAGGGCTTTGCGACGGCCGTGCCGATCCGGTTCGTGAACGAGGTCGCACAAATGCCTGAAGTGGTTGCAGCGTCTCCACTTTCATGGTATGGCGGAAAGTATCAGGAAGAGGTCATGCCATTCGCCCAGTTCGGAATTTATCCCGACAAGATCCTTCAGATCTGGGACGAACTCGAACTGCCTGACGACCAGAAAAACGCCTTTGCCAGCGATCCTTCCGGATGCGTCATCGGCTTCAAAATGGCCGCTGAACGAAACATTAAAATTGGCGACTCCATGCCTTTAAAAGGCACCATCTACCCATTCGATCTAAATCTTACCGTCCGTGGGATTTACAAGTGCCCACCCGACCGCGATGGCCGGATGCTGATGTTCAACTGGAATCTGCTCGAAGAAGGTTTGAAGCAAGAATTTCAGGGCCGCCAGGCAGGGAATGCTGGAACCGTATTCGCCAAAATTAAGCCAGGTGGTGATCTGGCTGCATTTTGCCGGAAAGTGGATGCGGCCACCATCAACAGCGACACCCCGACCCGGACCCAGACAGAAGATGCGTTTGTGGCACAGTTTGCGGAACTTTGGGGCGACATGCGTACGATGATTTCGGCTGTGGGACTGGCTGTGGTCGTCTCACTGGTGTTCGTATCGGGCAATGCCATGGCGATGGCTCTGCGGGAACGGACTACCGAAATTGCTGTCCTGAAGGCCATAGGATTCACGAACGGTAAGATACTTGGAATGGTTCTGACGGAATCGATTCTGGTGGCCCTGATGGGGGGAATCGTGGGCGCACTTGGTTGCAAACTGCTGTTCGACGTGTTCGACGTATCTCCCTACACAGCAGGTGCCCTCCCATTCTTCTTCATCCCCTGGCAGACAGCCTTGCTTGGGCTTGGCTCGTCGCTCATGATCGGGCTGGTCAGTGGATTATTCCCGGCTGTGGCTGCGGCCAGACTGGGCGTGATTCAAGGGCTTCGCAAGGTGGTCTGAGAACAAGTCAGCCTTTGGATGCATGCAGCAACTCTGAATCCCTGAATCCGAACTCATTTGGAAGTTTAAATCCTCATGGTGCCCCTGAAATACAACTTGCGTAACCTTTGGGTGCGTCGTGGGACCACTCTGATGACAGTCGCCGGAACGGCCTTGATCGTCTGGTCAAGCTGCATCCTGTTCAGCATGGTGGAAGGCTTGCAGCATAGCCTTGACGTTTCCGGAGATCCGCTCGACTTGATCATCCTCCGCAAAGGTTCCACGAACGAGACGGACGGTGGATTCGAGCTCGACAAGGCCGATACCATGGTCACCTTGAAGGGCGTGGCGCGGGATCCGAAGCTCGGCCCTCTGGTCTCTCGCGAACTGCTCAACATTCCGGTCATGGAGCGTTCCGACGGCTCGCGAACCAATTTGATCGTGCGGGGAATGGACCCAATCGGTCGGATTCTGAGGCGTGATTTTACGATCACCAACGGCCGGGATCTGGAGCCAGGCAAAGGTGAGGCGATCATCAGCGAGCGGCTTTCAGGCCGATTCAAGAACAGCAATCTTGGAGACACCCTGAAAGTGGGCGAAAAAGAGAGCTATCGGGTGGTAGGCCTGTTCCGCGCTGGTGGAGGATCTGCCGAGAGTGAAATCTGGGTGGATCGAAAGGATCTGGAGCGTAATATTGCGCGAGAAGGTTCGGTCTCGAGTGTCCAGATTCGTGCCTCAGGCCCTGCCGAGATGGACGACATTCGCAACGTGATTAACAACGATGCCCAGTACAAGCTTCTGGCAGAGTCAGAAAAAGACTATTTCAACAAGCAGCAGCAGTCCAGCACTTTCTTGAAAGTGTTTGGGACCCTGATCGCCGTCCTTTTGACGATTGGTGCCATGTTTGCAGCATCAAACACCATGTTTGGCGCTGTGGCGAGCCGAACCCGCGAGATTGGGACCATGCGTGCCCTGGGATTCTCCCGTAGAGACGTTTTGATCTCGTTCTTGGGCGAATCCGTGATTCTCTGCACCATCGGCGGTGTCGTCGGCCTACTGATGACCCTGCCGCTCACCGCCCTGTCGTTCGGAACCGTCAATTCCAATACGTTCTCGGAAGCCACGGTAAACTTTCGGTTCGGGCCACTCGTCATGGGCGTTGCATTTGCCATGACCATGGCCATGGGGGTTCTGGGTGGCCTGTTCCCTGCCCTTAAAGCCATCAATAAAGACGTGATCGCTTCGCTTCGCGAACTATGATTCGTATGGCAATTCATAGTCGATAAACACACGAACATGGCCCGGAGTTCTGATTGGAACTCCAGGCCATGGCTTTTTTATTGCTACACCCAACCCTTGATCTGATCAGAAGTTCGGGATCTGAACGCGGTCGCCGCCGCTCATGGCGGATTCATGGGCACAGATGCCGACCATGGTCCAGTTGGCTGAAGTTTCAGCGTCTGGGAATGCGGCCTTATTCCCCAGAACAGCCTGAATGAATGCATGCACGAGGTGCGGATGGCTTCCGCCGTGGCCGCCGCCCTGGAGGAAGCTGAGGTGATCTGCGTCCTGAATCGCGGCTGGCATGGTGAACTTCTGGATCCCTTCGGGAAGAAGGTGAGCGAAGTCCGGCACGGTGGTTTCCTGAGCGATTTCCGGCTCAGAAATCGGCTTCGCTGATGTGCTCTTGGTGTGGATCAAAGGCTGTTGATTCTCAGCCAACTGCCACTCAAACGAGGCTTTGGAGCCATAAGCGTCGAAACTTTCGCGATACTGACGAGCGGTATCGAACAGGCTTCGAGTGACTTCGGCCACCACATCTGATCCCTTGATCTTGAACGTGGCTGACTCGATCGCAAACGGGCTGCCGTAATTGCTGATCAATTCTTCGGAAATCCGGCCTGAGCCGTGACAGACCACGCTATCAGCCAAAGCAGGCTTGCCCGGCTCCGAGAGAATGGCCAGACAAGGGCTGACGCAGTGCGTGGCATACCACATCGGAGGAAGACCTGGCCAGTAGTTCGGCCAGCCGTCCATGTCCTGCATGTGGCTGCCTCTCAAAAATTACAGGCGGCCGAGCACGCCTTTGTCGTAAAGATCTTTCACATAAAGGTATTCGCGGCTATAGACGACGGTTTCCATCATCATATAGGTCTTGCCGCTGGCTCTTTGGGCCTCAACGATAGCGCGGCACTCTTCCACGGATGTCCCCATGGGCACGGTACAGGCCACATGCTTGCCGGCTTTGAGTGCGGCAACGCTCATCCATCCGTGATCCGGGATGGGGCTGTTGATGTGAACGGCGTCGATATTGGGATCGTCCAGAACTTGCTGGTAGTCTGTGTATCGAACGGGAATGTTGTACTTGTCGCCAGCCTCGTTCAATCCCTTGGAATCGCGCCGGCAGATGGCGTACATCTCAGCGCCGGGATAATTTTGATAAATCGGAATGAACTCTGCGCCGAAGCCAAGGCCAATAATGGCCACTCGGAGAGGTTTTTGTGCGGACATACGCGAAAGTCCCCTGGTTGAATCTGGGTTGATCACTGATTTTTGATTGGATTGGGCCGTGTGCAGGACAACCGCTTGAATTGCGGCACAGCCCCGATACTTATAGCAGATTACGGCGTTGAGCCATGATTCTCAAGTGTTTTGTCAAAAGATCGAGCCCTTTGGGCATGTCTAGCATTGGTCATCAAAACGGATACAACCGGCGCAATCGTTAAACTCCAAACATTTATGTCCCATTTCCACTTGCATGGCGGCTATCTCAATTCCGATGAAGACAGCAGAAGATCGCCAGACCATTCCGTCAGAGGGTCGAGGGATCAAACGTTCTGAAACATGGATAGGCAGGACACCTTCACGGACGAGGTGCCAGCCGCGTCGGAAGCTGACAACAATCCCGCGTGTCAGGTTCGACGGTTGGATATACAGCGGGTGAGGTGAGGATCGATGAATAGTCGCATGAAACGGATTTCCGCCGCGCTGGCAATTGCCGCTGCGGGCATCACCACCTCCGCCATGGCTCAGGAGGTTGCCAAACAGAACCAAGCCGTCGCCGATTCGGTGGTGGACAGCCTGCGCAAGAGCGGACAGTTCAAAGGCTCACGTCTGGACGTGGAAGCCTCCAAGGGTGTGGTCACGATGACCGGCACCGTGGTTAGCCCAGAGCGTAAGCAAGCTCTGACCAATATGATTCTGGCTGTACCGGGTGTGACCGGCGTGGTGGACAATGTCACCATCGCACCTGCCAAAGAAATCGAACAAGTTCAATATGACGTCGCCATGGGTGGCCACGGCGCTCATGCCGGTGCTGCTGCTGGCGGTTACGCTGGCCCAGCTCATGGTGGACCAGCTCCAGTTGGATACGACCAAGGCGGCCCTGCTCCTGAAAATGGAACAGCCGGCGGGTTCGGCCCAGCCTCAGGCTCACACGCCATGCCTAACTACGCCTGGCCAAGTGCTGCCCCTTATCCAAATTTCTCTGCTGTTGGCTACCCAACGGTTTACCCATGGCAAGCCTGGCCGAACATTGGGCCAATTCACCCATACCCAGAAGTTCCTCTGGATTGGCGTGCAGTGACCCTTCGCTGGGACGATGGCCTGTGGTGGCTTGACTTCAAAAAGCACTACACACGCCCATTCTTCACGCCATATCCTTTCGGCCTGTTTGCTTATTGATCGAATCGGTCTGAACAGACGCCTGAAAGCCACGTGGATCATTCCACGTGGCTTTTTGTGTTATTTGAAGCTCACAGGAACGCTCTGGATGACTGCGTATGAGAGGGTGAACAATCAGGCCTATCTGACCGTTTGTAACGTTGTTTGATCCACCAACAGCCTGGCTTGTTGATCGCTCGGCCCTTGCTGGTCTAGCCGGGCTTGGCGATAGCCCCGGTTCGCTGTTGTTTAAAACCTGAACTTATACTCGGCCCGTTCATTCCGTTGTACGCCGAAACCGGGGGCTAGCGCCCGGCGGCCAGGTCTAATTTAAAACCGGTACTTATACTTGCGCTGTTCATTCCGTTGTACGCCGAAACCGGGGGCTAGCGCCCTCGTTGTTACGCATAAGTCATAAAACCCGAATGCATCGATAGATCAATGGATTTGGTTTGAGGGCTGAAGGCCCGTCCCATACCAGCCTTGGGCAACGCCCAAGGAC
>CAMCFM010000142.1 GCA_945874095.1 Candidatus Kuenenia stuttgartensis | reverse complement strand
TCACCATACTTTCTTCGAAATCCAAGGTGGAAGGTGGAGTGCCACGATCCCAGTTTGATGGGATGAACGTGGTCATTTTTGTCACGGATCAAGAACGTGCGATGCAGCATTTTCCTGGAGGTTGGGCTGCCCGCAATATGCCAGGCATGACCCGACTTACGCAAAAAGGACTGACCTTTACGCGGGCTTATACGAACTCCTGCATGTGTTCACCTGCCAGATCGACATGGTTGACCGGCTACCTCCCTGCCCAACACGGCGTGAAGTACACTCTTGAAACTGATATGCCAGCAGATCAGTATCCACAAGTCGAACTTTCGACTGACTTTAAGAATATTGCTACGGTGATGGCCTCCAAAGGCTATGACGTCGTCTATAAAGGCAAGTTTCACCTGACCAAGCCTGCCAACGGCACGTCATATGTTCCTTCGGATGTGAATCAATACGGGTTCACCCGCTGGAATCCTCAAGATGCAGGGGCCGATCAGTCTGCCCCTGAAGCAGGTGGTGGAACAGCGAATAATGATGGCCGATTCATGAACGACGATGGGCCAATGGAAGCTGGCGAGGAAGGTGTTCTGGCTTACCTGAACAAAGTGGCTTCCAAGACCAAACCGTTTTGCTTGATCGTCTCGCTTGTGAACCCTCACGACGTTCTTTTCTACCCTAAGAATTACGATAACCCGGATTATGGATACGACGACAGTTGGCTGAAAGGTGAACTCCAACTCCCAAAGACTGTAAACGAAGACCTCTCGACCAAGCCGATTACGCAGTCTCAGTTCAACAAAATATTCAACCTGTCAGGTGCTTTGACCACACCTGAGATGAAGCGAAATTATCTGAATTTCTACGGAAATCTGATGAAATCGTCTGACAAGTACCTGGTGCAGATCCTTGATACTCTTAAGGCCAAGGGCTTTACAGATAACACCCTGGTGATCAAAACAGCCGACCACGGCGAGATGGGGATGACTCACTCTGGCCAGCGTCAAAAGTGCTTCAACTTCTACGAAGAATCCACCAGAGTTCCACTCATCTTCTCTAATCCGAAGATCTACAAGGTTCCCCATGTGAATCACACCCTTGTATCCCATGTGGACTTCGTGCCGACATTGGCCGGCCTGTTTGATGCCCCTGACTCCGCTCGAACCAGCTGGCAGGGTGTGGACTATTCGAGGCTGATCACGAATCCAGGCAGCCCTGCTGTTCAGGATTATATTGTCTTTACATACGACGACTGGCAAGCGGGTCAAAAGAGCGGTCCGTACGTTCAGCCGTTGAACCGGATCGCCTCATTCCGTGAGAACCGATTTAAACTTGCGGAATACTACGACATCGCAGGCAATGTCCCCAGCCAGTGGGAAATGTACGATGTGGTGACTGATCCACTCGAACAGAACAATCTGGCCTATCAAATTACCAAACGCCCCAAGCCAGTGCAGCGCGAATACGCCCGCCTACGAGCACGTCTGCAAGAGATCAAGGCCACAAGGCTTCAGCCACTGAGCTGATCAGGTTTCTTCAACTCGACAATTTATCCCAAAATGGGCCTTGCCGTATCGACTTCGGCAAGGCTTTTTTTGTTTAATTCGCAAACAGAGAAGAATTCCCAAAGAGATTTTCGAAGCCTCATACTTCTTTTCAGAGCAGCATCTGATAGTATAGACTCCTTAGTCTGATCCACCTGAAGCGACTGACAGCAAGCACAATCGAAAACATCAGCGCCTTGACACCATCGCAAAAGAAACGAAACGGCTTCGAAACATGCACGAATCTGGATAGCTTTTGCTCGACGATCAAATTGCACTGGTGCAACCGGTCCGCTTTTGCAGAACATCCTCGACGTCCCATCCAAGAACAATCAAATCGCTTCCACCAATACTTTTTCAGATACCGAATCCATGAACGCCCAGCACTCGCCCCCATTAAATCGCCAGACAATGGAATCAAATACGCACAAAAATCGAAAACTTCCGCCCCGGGCCTATCTTGTGTTTGCCGTAACGTTCATACTGATCAGTCTTAGCATCGGCCTGAGAGTGGCTGGAATCTCGCTTGACCGGATTGGAAGAGCCCTGATCGACGGCCCAACATTGATCTCCGTGGCATTTTCAAGCCTGATCTGGGCCACCTATCGCAACCAGAAAACTATCGATTTAATCCATTCCAAATCACCATCTGAAGAGGAGCTACCATGAACCGTCGCACCATGATTCGTCAGTCTGCCATAGCAACCGCTGCATCAGGAATCGCCATGCCAGAGATTCATGCTTTTGGGAATGCAACTCTCCCTGAACCCGGAAAGAAAATCAAGGTCGCGGCATTATGCTCGACTTACCATTATTTATCACACGCCTATCATATCGTTGGCCGATTTCTCGACGGATTCGCGCTTTACGATTCTCAGGATACACTTCACAAGCCTTCCGACAACTTTGAAATCAGCTCAATTTATATCGAACAGATGTCGCCCGAAACCGATCTCGGCAAGGGGATCGCAAAGAAGCGTGGTGTCCCTCAATTCGATAGCATTGAAAAGGCTTTATGTCTTGGTGGAGATCAACTTGCAGTCGATGCTGTCCTGGTGATTGCCGAGCACGGGAAATATCCAATCAACCAGAAATATCAAACGCTTTATCCGCGATATGAATACATTAAACAAGTCGTGGATGTCTTCAAAAAGAGCGGCCGGTCAGTGCCTGTCTTTAATGACAAGCACCTTTCATATGATCGTAAAAAAGCTTCTGAGATTATGAAATGGTCAAAGGAGTTGAAATTTCCGTTGATGGCCGGCTCGAGCTTGCCAATTACCTGGCGGCATCCTGAAATTGAAATTCCACTTGATAGTCAGATTGAAGATGTGGTTGTCCTTTCACGTGGAGAGATTGAAATCTTCGGATTTCATGCTCTCGAAACACTTCAGGCGTTTGTTGAGCGGCGAAATCTTGGAGGCAAGCCACAAGGAGTGAAGGCTGTGACATGTCTTTTGGGAGATGATGTCTGGAAAGCCGCTGAGGCTGGGAGATGGTCGATGGATTTACTCCTCACCGCAGCCCGCCGCAGCCATAGCCGAAATGCGGGTTCGCCCCAGCAGTGTTGCTCGGAATTCAGCCCTCCTCCGAATCGTCCGACATTTTTAAAGGTTCCGATTTATTTTGAAGTGGAATATACAGACGGATTTATTGGAAAGGTCGTAGTTGCCAACGGCTATGTTGACGACACCTCGATTGCAATTAAACTTAAGGGCCAGAATCAAACCCCTTCTGTGGTCTCCACAAACGTATATCTGCCAGCACCTCCCGGCGCGAATTTTTTCAATCCACTGGTTCTCCGGATCGAAGACTTCTTCAAGTCTGGAAAATCGCCTTATCCAGCTGAGCGGACACAGCTCACAGGGGGTATATTGGACGCCTTGCTGGACAGCCGTCTGAGCGGTGGAAAACGCATAGAAACGCCAGATCTTGCGTCAATCCAATATCAGGCTCCAATGGACTCCGGATTTATCCGAACTCCTTGGCCTGCGAAATAGTTTCAAATAAAAAAGCCAGGCGATCGAATAAATTCAATCGCCTGGCTACATAGGGTTTTAAATCAAGCGATCAAATCAACGAGGTAAAGCACTCGGTATGGCTGGAACGACGGGGCGACCAGAAGTGGTGGCTGAACCCGAAGTGTTTCCATAGAGTCCACCGATCGGATAGTTCAGATATCGCACGGAGTTCGCTGCAAAGCTGTAGGATTGAACACCGTTGACGACTGTAAAGAATGGTGCTGCAATACGTTCGAGGAAGATGGTTGTACGGACGATTGGATCACGATAGACCATCAATCGGTCGCCAGGCATCATCTGATAGTTCGTGGTCGGGTCGCCAGCATTGATAATGGCAGCCAGATTCACAGGCAGAATTTGCTCGCAACATGCTCCAGGAGGGGCAGGACGTACAAGTCTAACGTTTTGAGGAGCCGCTGTTGGCATCAATCCACCAGCAAATTGAACAGCATCAAGTACCGTTTCATTGCCAGTGATCGGAAGCCGGCCAGGTGCACCGAAGTCGCCCTGAACATAGTAGAACTTGGAGTTATAGGCAGCAACATCGACCACAACCCGATTGGACTCGGCAGGAGGAACGGCCTTGAACTCTCGAGTTTCCTCGTCTTCCTGAATCAGTCCCAAAGGCTCGTCATTCAGGTATTTACGAAGGTGAGCGATCACCTTTTCCTTGGCTTCACTGATCGTCAGGCCCGCCACATAAACATCACCGTAGAAACCGAGCGAGATGGTGCCGTCAGGCCGAACCAGACGCTCACCCTGAATCGGGCGGCCAGGTAGTGCCTCAAGCACTTCCACAAGCAAAATGTCGGGCGGTTCGATGACATATGGAGGTAGAGTTGTTTTTGACAGCTCCCTCGGGATGTTTGAATCCGCGATGGTCTCCTCTGGCGTGCGCACTGTCTGACAGCCGCTCAACCAAAGGGCACAAAAGCCTGCACTCAAAATCAAAAATGAGCGCCATGCCTTCCGTGGAATCATCCCAGTCTCCTTCCATAAATCTGGCATTCCGGCCTGTTACTAGAGCGAACTTTTTAGACCAAGTTCGCGTCAAACAGGCCCGTCGAAACACTCGACTTCGCTGCGATACTATTATTTTCGACAATCAAGGCCACAATCGTTAAAATGGGTGCCAAGTTGGCTTGATTTTTTTTGAGGAACTTTTCCTCAAGTCAGCGTCAGAATGCCTGTATCCACTCGAACCAGCCTTTTTCCGAAAAAACAGCAGGACCCAGACAACCCGCACAACCATAACTAAGCATACAACACGAATCACCCTTATTACCTGAATTGCCTAGAGTTCTCGTTATATTTGATCCGAAGAGTATGAGAGAATCGGAGCAGGACAGAGATTCACGTCGATTCGTCTGGTGACCTTGGGCGGATACCCTAAACCACCAAGATTTTGCGGATCGAAACGATCATATCACAGGAGGTGATTTATGCGTAATCGAATATGGCTTGGATTGATTGGTTTGGCTATCTTTGGCGGGCAATCGGCTGAAGCCCAGCTGTTTCCCAATATGTGGATCCGCCGCCAAAGGCCTGATCCATCGAGCGAATCCCCGATTTACAAAATGAATCGGGATCAATTTTACGGCCTTCATCCTACGGAATGGAGACGGTTTCCGACTGGTTGGGGGCTGACGAATCCAGAAGCCATCAACCGCGACGAGTTGATGCAGCAGGTGACTAAAGAAGTGAAACGACTCGATGAAGAGTTCGGTGTCGGCGGTAACGAACGTGGCCGTGACGATGAGGATCTACCACCACGAGGCGGAGCTGGTGCAGCAGGCCGTGGGCGAGATCAAGGGGAAGCCGTTCCGCGACCTGTCCCATTGCCAAGCGATACGGAAAGCCCTTTCAATCTGGACAACCCAGCCGGCGACAAGCCAGCTCCCGTAAAGCCTGACCTCGATACAAAGCCACGCACCAGCCCACCTGCTGCCCCTAATCTACCAGCTCCTGGTGATTCTCCATTCGACTTGCCGACCGCCAAACCAGCGACCGGTGACGAGGGAATCCCACCCCGACCGAAAGCTCCTGCCCAGCCGAGAACTGGAGCAGTCGACATTCTGGACTCGACAGACATCGCATCTGTTGAAGCACCTCCAGAAGTCATGCGAGCCCCTCAGCGCAATCCTCTAAAGGATGCCGTCAGCAGCTTGAATCCAAGGACCTGGATTCGTCGTTGATTGACTTAATGAATCTGGTTTTGAATTGAAATGATGAACGGCAGACAATTTGTCTGCCGTTTTTTTATGATTTGTAAGCTATAGCCCACGGCTTCGGCGAGATAATGAACAGCCAGGAATTTAAACGAATCGTAGATTAACGCCGCTTGGGTATTACCTAGCAGGGCTTGGCGCTAGCCCCGGTTGGTTTTGCAAGTCGTAGAAACCGGGGGTTAGATTCAAACAGAGAAACTCACGGCTCTTATTCTAGCCGGGGTTGGCGCTAGCACCGGTTGGATTTCTAAAATCCCCGAAGCCGGCGGCTAGATTAAAACGCAAAATCTGTTGGTTTACAGTCATT
Organism: Candidatus Kuenenia stuttgartensis; assembly: GCA_945874095.1. Lineage (GTDB taxonomy): Bacteria > Planctomycetota > Planctomycetia > Isosphaerales > Isosphaeraceae > QWQI01. The sequence continues at coordinate 2,786 of CAMCFM010000142.1, read as the reverse complement.
TGGCTGATTTGATAACTCCAGGTTAATAACAAACGGTCCGCTAAAAACCGGTCTTTGTACTTCTCCTCAACAGAAATTTTTAAAACTCTGATTTGAATCCATGCACTCACCAATAAAAATATCCCAAAAGCTAGCGATCCGGACAAAATTCCGAATTCGCCCACTTTCAGGATCATTTCAAATACTTCAGAAGTCTTTTATGCGACAGCAGAACGGACGCCAAATCCGAGCCCATGAAGCTGGTTGGCAGCCGCATTGTAAACTCGTCGTGGTTCCAACTCTGCAAAGCACTTCGTATGACTGCAATTCTTCAAAAGACTGCCAGCACAGTCCACCTTGGTCGTTACACTGGCAGCATTTGTAGAATAAGCACCGGTCCGGGCCGTCCGAGTACAGGTGAAGATTCCAACCGTTGGTGTACCGAGAGCAGATGCCACGTGGAGTGGGCCTGTGTCATTCGATATCAGCATGTCAATCTCTCCGCAAATCGCTTGGAGTTCAGGCAATGTGGTATGCCCAACCAGATTTGCAACGGAGACGGATGTGTCTTTGACACCGGCTTTAAATCGCTCGGCCAAATCTTCGTCCTCAGGTCCACCGATCAAAACCACTGAACCACCAAAATTGGCTCTGACTTGTTCGGAGAGCTTCAGGAACTGCTCAACAGGCCATCGCTTCGTCTGCCATCTGGCCCCCAAAGTGTATCCCACCCATGGTCGTGGCAGTGGCTCCAAGACCTTGCGAGCCCAGGCCTGGCTACGTAATGTTCGTGGCCAGAAGAAGTTAGGCTTGTCACCCATTTCAGTCATTTCAAGGCTTTTCGCAAGTGTCATCAGCCGATCGACGGCATGAACATCCTGCCCCTTGTGCTCCATGGTTTTAATATGATGGGTATAAAACCACTTCGAGCCCTCGCGACTCTCTGCCAGGCCAACGCGGTATTTGGCACCCGTGGCTCGGCTCATCAGACCTGATCGCAGTAACCCCTGAAGGTCAATGACGAGGTCGTAATTCCTTTGGCGAAGAGACCATAGCCATGATCCGAACCTTAGTGCACCGCCCACTCCCTGACCAAATCCTTTGCGATCAAAGGTGATCAGCTCGTCAATGGCCGGATGATGTTCCAGTAGTCCAATCAGATTTTTGTTGATGATCCAGCTGATCTGGGCATTGGGCCATGCCTGACGTGCAGCATTCAGAACGGGCAGTGACATCACCACATCACCTAAAGCGCTAGGCTTGATGATGGCAATACGCCGAGGTTCGAAATCAGGGGCGAATATATCTTGTGTGCTCGACACCGGGACGACTCCGTTCCGTACCGTATTTCATTGAAGGGCGGCAAGAGCTCGACATCAAAATTCGTGTCACCAGCCACTGGCGTCTCGATTGATCCGTGCCGTAACATAGATCATATCGGCAAAAACAACAACACGACTTGCCCACTCGATATAAACACGGACGATTTCAAGCCTTTACTAGATGGACGCACGGATGCCCAAAACCATTTACAAATCGCACCTAAGCCTATTATCAGCATGGTTTATCAGCTTCGTTACAGCACTCGTTTTCTTGCCAGTTGTTCAGGCCCAGGAACCCCAAAAAGGGGTGATCGAATTTCAGCCAACTGATCAAGAAGCTCTCGTTCCTCAGATCTTTCAGCAACCGCCCGCCCGATTTCAGTGGGAGCTGAAGCCCGTTCGCCAGTCCCAGCGTCATCATGTCTGGGCTCTGCGGTTTCCGTCCCCGTTGCCAAGTGATGTTCCAACCAATAACGTGGTTCATGCGGAGTATTTCCTTCCCGTGAATCCCCCTGTTAATGGCTCTAAATATCCTGCTGCAATCGTCTTGCATATTTTGGGAGCCGACTTCCCACTCTCTCGATTCATGGCCGCTAGACTCGCAGATCAAGGCGTGGCGGCCCTCTTTATCCAACTCCCCTACTATGGGAAGCGGAAGCCTCCCAACAGCCCTGAGGTGAAGTTTCTGAGCAGCGACCTGAATCGGTCTCAACTCGCTATGAAACAGGGAGTTATGGATATCAGGCGAGGTTTTGCGTGGTTGGCATCACGGCCTGAAGTCGACTCTGCAAAGCTATATGCCACAGGAGTCTCGCTTGGAGGGATCATGTCAGCAGTGGCTGTGGCTGTCGAACCTCTTGCAAAAGGTGGTGTGTTTACTTTGGCTGGAGGTGGGCTTGCGGACATTCTTTGGAACATGCCTGAGAAAGAGGCCAAACTTTATCGAGCCGCTTGGGAGAAATCCGGCCGAAGTTTCCAGGATCTCAAAGCGATGGTCGATCCGCTCGACCCACTCACCTATGCAGATCGTCTCAAAACAAAACGAGTCCTGATGATCGCCGGGAAGGTCGATGAAGTCGTTCCTCCCTCATCTACAAAAGCTTTATGGAATGCAGCAGGTCAGCCTCCAGTCATCTGGTATGACGCAGGACATTACTCCGCGGCCGCTTTCATCCTCCCGGCACTTCGAGAAACTGTAGCGTTTTTAACCACAGGCCCCATCATCAACCCATAGCCCCCATACTACCCCTTCGGAAAAACTGTTCAGACTCACCCCTGGAATTTTAAAGAATCTTTCGATTTGAGATTTTCAGGAACGAGAAGAATCGCGACAATACTGGATATGATCGTATTTCCAAAGAATTCTGTTTCCGTCTTGTGAGTTCCACAATGAAGGGCAGAATTGCGAAGAGAGCTGAGATTTCAGGAGATAGAAGATAATGGACGAGCCAAGGCCTGGTGACCCGAATGAGAATCCAAACAAGC
>CAMCFM010000141.1 GCA_945874095.1 Candidatus Kuenenia stuttgartensis | reverse complement strand
GGATTGGGTTGGCTTTATCTAGCCGGTCTTGGCGATAGCCCCGGTTGGTTTGGGTTGGCTTTATCTAGCCGGTCTTGGCGATAGCCCCGGTTGGATTGGGTTGGCTTTATCTAGCCGGTCTTGGCGATAGCCCCGGTTCATTATCTTCTGCGAACCGGGGGCTAGCGCCCGGCGGCTAGACTCATACCAAAGAAACCGATGGCTATCGCCTCTTACCTAGCCGGTCTTGGCGATAGCCCCGGTTAATTGGTTTTAAAAACCGGAAGTTATTCTCGGCCTGTTCCTTAGGAACTCATTTTGCCCCAGGGCGGGTCAATTTTACGATACTCATTTCCAGAAATAAGTTTGATTTTAATTACGATCAGTTTGAATCCCGCCAAGGTCGATGCTGGGTGAGGGTTGGGGAGCTCCGGCCAAGGGCTGGCCGACCGCGTAATAAAGCCTGACCTGGGCCCGATTTTCATCGACCACCGATTCCAATAGGTCAAGCTCGGCCTGAGCTAGAGCTTGAATCGGCTGAAGCGTTTCAATGGCCCGAATGCCCCCGCGCAGGCCCGCCCCCTGGCGGATCGCCTCAAAATTCTCTTCAACCGAGGCTTGGGCGTCAGGTATCGCTTTCTCGGCGATTTCGCGTCTGCGGATCGTGGCCAGTAATTGACGGTGGGAAGCCGCCACATCGGCCGCTACCTTATCCTGAGTTTTCATGAGTTCCAAGGCTGCCGCACGATTTTCCGCCTCGCTCCTTTTCTTGATGGCCCGATCGGCCAGGCCCAAGCCCTGGATCTGCCAGAAAAGATTCACATCGGCATCACTGCGGCCGTTAAAATCGCCAAAGAATCCGTTGGGCCCACCGCCGAAACCGCCGCCTGAATAGCGAAACGCAAGGCTTGGGATCAAGGGCCGCATCCGCGCCTGTTTCAGTTTGGCGAGTGTGGCTTTCACGATGGCCTGCGATTCTGCAAGTTCCGGCCGATGTGTCAGCCCGATGGTGATCAGCTCATCGGTGGAAATATGAGGCGAAACCAGTTCCAGGCTGAATTCGGGCGGTTCCACAGGCACAAGCACGCTCGCCTGATTGAGACGTAGCATGCGCGTCAGTTCGGCGGATACAGTCTCCAGACCCGCCACGCGAAGTTCGACTTCCTGCCGGCGTCGCTCGCGTTCGGTTATCGAACGCCTCAGGTCGGCCTCTAGCCCGGTACCGGCGTCAAAAAACGACTGGGTGACCTGCACCAGTCCGTCGGAGAGCGAGGCCGCCTCACGGGCTATGGCCACTTGCCCTGCAGCTTTTTGCAAGTCGAAATAGAGTTCCGATACTTTCAGGAGTGCATTTTGCTGCGCGACTATGACTCCCGCGCGGCGGGATTCGGAGACTTGCCTCTTAGCCATTGGTTCGTATATGGCATCGCTGAAGCGTATGATGCTTGTCAGACCACCCACCTGCGCGGGGCCGCCGGCTGGAACCGGGCCCGTGACACCCTGTCCGCCCGCCGCCGTACCGCCCAGAAAAAGTGAACTTTTGCTGATCGACCTGACCTTGCCGTCCACCAGTTGGGCTTGGCCATCGTGGCGGATCCAGTTCGGTCCCAGGTACAGGCTTGGTAATAAGAGGGTTCTCGATTCCTCCAATTCGGCCAAAGCCATGCCGAGCCGTTCACGGGCGATGCCGATATCAAGGTCCCGCTCGCCGGAAAGCCGGATCACGGTCAGCCAATCGATTGGCTCAATCGTGTCACTGTCGATCGTCGCTTCAGGTGCATTGGCTTTGGCGAGAGTGCCAAACCGTCCTGAGGATTGCAATCGGGGCGTAATCTGGATCGCGGCGCTTGCTTCTCGGGCGGTCGTCAATGGTGAGAGCAATGGCTGGTTGCGTGCAGACTCCTGTGCCGGGATTGGCATTAAGGTCCATCCCGCGGCCATCACGGCCACCGGAAAGGCAAATCGGTTTTTTGTGCATCCCGTCCACAATCGCATGGAAACGCCCCCTGATGCGGACCGCCCATATCTATTTTCAGGTATCCACTTGTTCGTTGTCGGTTATAACGATTATTCAACTTGAACCGGATATTCGGATTATCCGAAAACCAGCGTGGAGATAACTTCATAAGTACCGGGTATGAAGGTTTTTTCAAAGCATATTTCAAAAGCACTTTTATTTTTTGACTTCGGTCTGTTTCAATTCTTGCACTTCGATTCCGTCCGCAAGAGTCGCAGCCACTGGGCCCACAACCACGGTGTCGCCCGAGGCTAAGCCGTTTCGGATTGCCGTACGTGTCCCATCGCTCACGCCCGGTTGCACTCGGCTCCGCCTGGTCTTGCCGCCCTTAACAACCGTGCAATAAGTCTCTCCCAAGACTTTATATACGGCCGCCAGAGGCACCGTCACAGCTTCTTCTGCCTGATAAGCCGTTATCCGCACCAGCACATACTGGCCGGGCTGAAGATGCGGCGCATCCACCGTTGCAGGAAGGTCGACCTCACAGCGCATGGTGCGTGTCGCCGGGTTGTAAGAGCGGCTTGTGCGGCTAATTTTTCCGGAATAGGTGGCACGAGCCATTTCCTGACTGGTGAAAACCTCCACAGGGTCGCCCATGTTTACAAGTGGTGCCTCGGCTTCAGGGACACCCACAGTCACAATCAATTTCAGTGCGTCGTGTAATAAGAGCAACGGTTTTTCAGCTGGCCGTTCGCCCACCAATGCGCCGGGGTCGGTGTTTCTTTCGACGATTACACCATCAAACGGAGCGGTGATCCGAGTCAGACTCAGCCTTACGCTGGCTTCCTCAAACCTTGCTCTGGCCACTTCCACCCGTGCCAGTGCCACAGTCGTTTCGCTTTTACGCCGTACTACTTGAGCCCGAACGGTGCTCACATCCGCCTCCGCTGCGGTGATCAGAGACTTGGCCTCCAGCATTTCCGACGATGCCGACAAGTATCGCTGCTCGGATTCGTCCAGATTGCTTTTTGTAATATTGCCTGAATCGACCAGCTTTTTCATCCGGTCCATTTCGAGCTTGAACTGGGCGGCAAGAGCTTCCCTGCCTTTGGCATCGGCTTTTGTTGCCGACATTCGAGCTTGCTCGGCAAGAAGCATTTGCTCGGTCTCGTTGGCCAGTGCCTTGGCCAACTCGGCTTCGGCTTCAGATTGTCGAAGGTTGGCCTGAGTCACCATCACGGCTGAAACCATTTCCGGGGCGTCGATTTCAATCAGGGGCTGCCCTTTTTTGACATGGTCGCCGATATCGACAAGCACCGTGCTGATTAAGCCTGAAACGCGGGATTCAATAGGTGCTGAGAAGCGTGGCTCGACCTGGCCAGGCTGTTCAACTTTTCGCTCAATCCGGGCTTGCGAGGCGGTCGCAACGGTCACTTTGGGAAGAACGGAGTCCTGCGCGATTGCAGCTTGAGAATTGGGAAAACCAAGCAGAAGTGCCGCGACAATGATCATTGATGATGGCTTGATAAGCCCCTCCAGGACGAAGTTTTGGGGCTGATCCAAGTTTGGTTCATAAAACCGGCTTTCAGGGTCGGTCGGGTCCAAAGAAGCGTTGGTCCTGCTGGCGTTGCCACGAACCAGGGCGAAGGCTTTGGGTGTGATGAAGAAAACTGCTACCAGCGAGCCCAAAAGCCCACCAATCACGGCACGGCCCAGAGGGGCCTGCTGCCGTCCTCCTTCGCTCAGGCCCAAGGCCATAGGCAACATCCCGGCAAGCATGGCCAGGGCAGTCATCAGGATCGGCCGCATGCGCCGCTTGAGTGCAAGCCGTGCCGCATCATCGGCCGAGGCTCCGTCGCGCCTTGCGGTTTCGGCGAAGCTCACAAACAAAATCGCGTTTGCAACGGAAACACCCAAGGCCATGATCGCCCCCATGTATGATTGAAGGTTCCACGAAGTGCCCGTCAGAATCAGCATCAGTGTAATGCCCAGCCCGACCGCCGGAATTGAGGCCAGCGAGACTATCGCCAGACCAACCGACTGATAATAAGCTGTAAGCATCAGCAAAATCACAACGAATGTCGCTGCCAGGGCGTTGCGGCCCGCCTGGTTCACTTCCTCAAGAGTTGCCAGTTGCCCGCGCAAGTCCACTTTCACACCGGCCGGAGGGGGCCCCGCCGAGGCTACGGCCGCTTTCAAATCGCGGGCCACGGCGGCCAGGTCGTTGCCTTCCACGTTGGCCGTCAGGTTTACCACGCGTTTCATATTGTACCGGTCATACTCGCCCGCCACCTGATCCGGCCGCACCGTAGCCACGTCACGCAGCACCAGAGGGGAAGCCCCGGCCCCCGTATTCACGGGCAGGTTCTCAAGGTCTTCGGCCTTGTGAATTGCCGTGTAGGGAATTTCCACCTGAACCTGATAGCCGATGCCGGTTTTTGGGTCGGGCCAATAGCTTGGAACGATAAACCGGCTGGACGAAGTGGCTGTGACCAGCGATCTGGCCACGTCCGCCGCCGTAAGCCCCGAAAGGCCGACCAGGCGGCGGTCGATATTCACACGCAGGGCTGGGTAATCCAGCGTTTGTCCATAGCGCAAGTCTCGCAGATTTTTTAGCTTCAGTAACTGTTCACGAATTTTCGCTGCGTGGGCACGCACATCGGCATAGGCAGAACCGCTTGTGACAACGTCCACCGGTGTGGGCGAGCCGAATGACATGACCTCGCTCACAATATCGGCTGGCTCCATGGAGAAAAGCACGTCGGGATGGCTCCGGCCCAATTCGTCGCGCATCCTCCGTTTGATTTCGTCCACCGAAAGTCTGGTTTTTGAAGGATCAAGTGCTACGCGCAGGAACGCTTCATCCGGGCCGCCCGTCCATTGAAAGATCGCCTGAATCGGGTAGCTTGAAGCGATGCTCCCCACATAGCCTACGCTGATCTGGACAGCCTCCGGCCCAGTAATCTTCTTGACCGTCTCAAGCACGTCGAGCACGATCTTTTCCGTCTTCTCATAACGCGTGCCCGCCGGAGCTTTGACACGCACCTGGAACCGCCCACCGTCCACTCTCGGAAAAATTTCAAACCCTGCCCGAGGCGCAATCCACCAGATGGAAATTCCACAAATAGCAATGTAAGCGACTATTAAACTGATACTTCCAATGCGGCTGAACCGACGCATGGGGGCTTCAGCCGGGGCATCAGAGTGGTCCGGCGACTTGCCCGCATGAGGCTTGAGCAGCCAGGCCGCCAGCACCGGCACCAGCGTGCTTGAGAGCACGTAGGAGGAGATCATCGCGAAGCCGACCGCTAGTGAAAGCGGTACAAATAGAGATCGAACGGCTCCTGTCATCAGAAAACTCGGCGCAAACACAGCAAGCATGCACAAAAGAGCCAGAAGCCGGGGTACAGCGGTTTCGCGGTTGCCGCGTCTCACCGCCACAGCAACGTTGCCGGTGTGTGCCAGTTGGGCGTGAATATTCTCAATTTCTACCGTGGATTCATCCACCAGGATGCCAATTGCCAGAGCCAGGCCACCCAGCGTCATCAGATTGAACGTCTGGTTGGTCAGCCAAAGCATTGTCACGGCCCCGGCCAAAGCCAGTGGAATATTGATGACCACAATCAACATGCCGCGCCAGTCTCGGAGGAAAAGCAGCACTGTCAGGCCGATCAGCCCAGCGCCCAGAGCCGCCTCGGCCATGACGGCCTTCACGGCGTTGGTCACGGTTGGCGATTGGTCGAATTCCATGGAGACCTTGATATCCGGCGGCAGAGCAGCCTGCATTTCAGGCAAGGCGTTTCTTACATTCTGCACAACGTCCAGAGTGGAGGCGTCTGCCCGCTTGGTCACCAGCAGGTAAACCGCCTTTCGGCCGTTGATAAGTGCTGAACCAACAGGCATGTCGGCGGAGTCGGTCACAGTGGCCACATCGCCCACGTGTACAGTAGGTATTTGCCCCGGCCGTACTGCAATCTGCTTGAATTCTTCGACGTCGCGTGCCATGGAGTTCACAGCCACAATCGGCATCGAGTCGCCGAACCGCACCGTGCCGTAAGGGCTGATTGCGTTGCCCGTGTTCAGGGCCTGAATGATCTCGTCGGGGGCCATTCTGTAGCTGCGCAAACGGTCAGGGTCGATACGCACGACTATTGTTCGCTGCGTGCCCCCGAACGGAGGCGGCGCCGACACCCCGGGCAAGCCTGAAAACATGGGCCGAACCTTGACCAATGCGAGATCCTGGATTTCATTGATCGTGCGAGTCTCGCTGGAAAGCACCAGATAGCCCACGGGAATACTGCCGGCGTCAAAGCGTGTGACAAACGGAGAAACCGTCCCGGGCGGCATAAAAGCCCTTGCCCGCGTGACATAGCCGAGCGTTTCGGCCATGGCCTGTGCCATGTCTGTACCGGGGTGGAAATAGAGTTTCATCAGGGCCAGGCCCTGCACATTGCGGCTTTCCACATGGTGGATACCGTTGATGTACAGAAAATGATACTCGTAATAATTCGTTAGCAACCCTTCCATCTGCGAGGGATCCATGCCCCCGTAAGGCTGGCAGACATAAATAATGGGTAAATTTAGATTAGGAAAGATGTCAACCCGCATCCGTCCACGCGCTAAGAACCCCAAAAGTAAAAGGCTGAGTGCCAGCGTCAAAACGGTGACGGGTCGCTTCAGGGCCCACGCGATAGGATTGAACATGGACTTATCTCTTGACTCATCAACGAGTAGATTCGAACGACTCTGCCCGCCTCATGCCCATGATACTAACCGACACCGATCGAGTTGACAAGTTTGCCCGACAGAATTGGACTTCCGTCAGATGAATGAATCCGCACCGCTGCTAATTCCTGACGAGATAATCGTTTCTGAATCAACCCAGTTGGTCTCCTAATCGGCTGTTCCGCACTCTTGGTACAAACCCTCCGTATAATTCTGAATCGATATGGATAGCTATCCTCAGAACTGAATGGAGTTTAGACATGTGCACTTACACCGAGTAATTGGATCTCGCCTGTTTCAAGTTTATAAGTCTTGCGAAAGGTCCTGAATATTGCCTGACCATCAGATCGATCCCAAAACTGACTCGTGCCCTAATCAAGTTCCGAAAAGAGCCGCTTGGCAGCCTCTCCAAAATCCTGCCTGATCTCTTGCGCGTCGATTCCACTGTGAACGCTTTCCAAGACGATCTGGGGGTATTCGAAATGACGCCGATCAATGGGTGGAAGCACGGCGAGATTCTGAGCATCGCTGACGGTTTCCAGCGGTTCGTGAAGTGTTTTAGGAACTCAATATCAATACGTGACGATCGAAATCCGTGAAACCATCCGGAATGACGGAGTAAGGATCAGGCCGAGAATAACTTCCGGTTTTTAAAACCAATTAACCGGGGCTATCGCCAAGACCGGCTAGGTAAGAGGCGATAGCCATCGGTTTCTTGGTTTGAATCTAGCCGCCGGGCGCTAGCCCTCGTTGTATATCACATCTTTTGGGTAATTTTCTGGGATTAAATTATAACAGCTTGATCATAGAGGCTTTAAGCCGTCCTTGGGCGTTGCCCAAGGCTGGTATGGGACGGGCCTTCAGCCCTCAAACCAAATCCATTGATCTATCGATGCATTCGGGTTTTATGACTTATGCGTAACAACGAGGGCGCTAGCCCACGGTTCGCAGAAGATTAATAACCGGGATGTATGAATCTAGCCGCCGGGCGCTAGCCCACGGTTCGCAGAAGATAATGAACCGGGGCTAGCGCCAAAACCGGCTAGATAAACCCAATCAAACCGGGGCTAGCGCCAAGACCGGCTAGATTACAGCCAAGTTCTGCTTGGCCACGATTGGCCTAAAAACCGGAAGTTATTTTCGGCCTGATCCTAAGTAATTCCGACCAATATCATCCCCTCAAGCCTAATCAGCAGGGTTGGTGTTGTTTGAGATTTCTGGGATACTTCCAAGCACAAGGAGGTTCCGATGAACAAGAAGTATGTCGTCCGGGCAGAAGAGCCAGTTTTAGTTGCTCATTTCCAAGGGGTTCGACTTTGGTCTGCCTGGTCGCTGCAAATCGTTGAGACCTTCCGGTCCGAATGCTTTATAGCGATCCACCCACTTGTAGATATGCCTTCGCTCCATTTCTACCAGTCGGCCGGCCTGTGAAATTGACATGCCTTCATCCAGTTTCAAAATTACTTTCGCCCGTTTTGCATAAAATGCTGTTGGATAATGTCTTCTCGTCAATAGATCCAACTCATCACGCTGCTCTTGCGTCAGTATGATCAAAGCCTGCCCTTTTTTTCGTCCCATGAAATCCTGTTCCCTGAAAATCACCAAAAAGATGTTGAACCTTAGTATTTGCCAAGGTTCACCGGTTTCCCCAGCATCCGATCACCAAATTCAATTGTAACTCAGGGTTATCACAGAATCCATTATCTTGCCGAACGAGCCGTCTTGCTCGACACTGTCTTCTTCGACACCGTAAACGTTGTGCCAGCCTGTACAACGTCGTTACCCTGAGTGACACGTTCTGTTGCGAAGAACCAGTTTGGTACGCTCGATGATGCAATGTCGATCAGAGTGTCCGTCGCTTGATCATTGAACACTGTCTGGAGAGCCCATGTGTTGGCCAGGCTGGTGTCGCCGACAAGTCTGTACTGGCTGGACGAGGCTGTGTTCAGGGTGTTGCTGACGGATTTGAATTGCAACTCCGTTGAGACTGTAATCCAGCTCGTCATGATGGTTTGCAGGCCTTCTTGCAAAGTTGCATTTGGTATGGTGCTGACGAAGTTGATGAATCCGCCGATCAGGATGTCATAACCAGCACCGCCGTTGATCAGATCCTGGCCGTAGTTACCCACCAGAATGTCGTTACCAGATAGGCCCAGCAGCGTATCGTTGCCTGATCCGCCGTCCATCACGTTGGATGCTGATGAGCCACTGAAGTAGTCGGCGCCGGTGCCTCCGAAGAGGTCCTG
>CAMCFM010000140.1 GCA_945874095.1 Candidatus Kuenenia stuttgartensis | reverse complement strand
CGGCCGGACCACCGTTCCCACCATCGTTCATTTTGGGAGTTCGGCTGAATTCGCCACACAGAACCACCAGAGTGGTATCGAGCAGGCCGCGCTGATCCAAGTCTTCAAACAGGGCGGCAACGCCTTCGTCCACTTTCGGCAAATAGTTGTCATAGCCAGACTTTAGATCCCAGTGGTGATCCCAGCCACCCAAATGGACCGTCACAAACGAGACGCCCGCTTCGACCAACCGGCGGGCCAGCAACATGCTCTGGGACCACGAATGACGCCCATAACGATCGCGCAGACGCGGATCTTCCGTATCCAGCTTGAACGCATCGCGAGCGGCCGGGCCGGTGACAAGCTCAAACGCCTGTTCCGTAAACTTATCCACAGCCTGAGTTTTCCGCAGGTTATCAAAATTGCGACAGGCGCCGTCCATTGAGCTCATCAAGGTTTGACGATCCTCCAGACGCTTGATCGAGAGACCTTGAGACAGAGTCAGATCATTGGCTGAAAAGTTAGGAGCGTTCGGATCGCCGCCGGTCTGGAACGGGTCGTACTGCATGCCGATCATTTGGCCACTGAAATAGCCTGGAACCAAGCCGACGCTGCTGGCCACCGGAACGGATGCGTAAGGTGGAACACCGGGCTTCTGGTTCACGCGTTGCCGGGTAGCGATGGCGCCCAGAGATGGAAAACGCTGGGTGGTATTGGCACCGCTCACGCCCATGGCCTTGGCGGTGAGGATTCTGTGAGCTGCCGCAAAGTGATCGCCAGTATCATGATGCAGCGATCGAACGATCGAGAATTTATCGGTGTGCTGAGCCTGTTTTGGATAAAGCTCCGTGATGTCGAAGCCAGGAACTTTGGTCGTGATCGGCTTCCACAAACCCCTGTAAAGCTCAGTGGCGTCAGGCTTCATGTCATACATATCGAGGTGGCTTGGGCCGCCGTCAAGCCAAATTAAAATGACGGAATTCTGCTTGCCGGCTTGACCAGGCTTTCCGGCATTCGCAGCCTTGGCCTTCAAGATATCAGGGAGCCCGACGGACGCCATACCGGCGATACCAAGCTGAAGGAAGCTCCGGCGCGATCGACGGTCGCAATAAGGGCTGGTCTGGCCAAGTTCGATACGCATCATGAGAGGGGCTCCACAGATAGGGCGGGAGGATCGAATGGCAAACAGATTCGCAAGGCGTGTTGTTTCGGAAGGAACAGAATCAAACATTCCACATTGGGCGTCTGATCTTGCGCTGGCAGAGTCATAAAGTATTCTCGACCAGATGAGACGTTATGTCAAACAAATTTCTTTCGGAATCGTTTTTGGGTGACAGTTGGGGCGAGCGAATACGAGGACATGCCGATTAAGAGGACACGCCTATTTTCATATAGGTTCACGTATTATTGTGAAACGGGTTTGTCTCGATAATGGGTGATTCGCCGTAGAAGAAGGTGGGCTTCACCCCACCCTACTTTTTTATCCTCCGAATTGGCCGTGGCCGAATCTCCAGAACAGGATGATCTGGATCAAACCAGAAAATGCGGATAGCACCAATGCCAATCGTGGCCGACTTTCAGCAATCACCCCCAAACCCACAAATAGTGGTGCCCCAAGAAGCATCAATCGGCCAAAGCTCATCACGGAACCCGTCGAAAGTGATTGAACCAGAAGGCCAATCAGTGACATCGACCAAACTGGTCCCAATTTTGTCCACACCGTGGATACGACCAAAACCATGACAAACCAGACGGCACACCAGTCAAGCCATGCTGAACCCGTCATTTTATTTTGAAGGGCCGGTTGAAACAGGCTCTGCAACACCCCTCCGATAGTCGGTTCATGGCGTCCCCAGGCCGATTGTATCGAGACCCCAATCCGGGCATCCCCGAACTTGAATTGAAAATAGCCGAGTAAGAATAACCATGCCAGAATCGGTCCTGATCCGATCAACACCCATCGCAATGTTTTTTTTGATGATTTCTTTAGCAGCATTTCCAGGCAGGCACCTAATATTAAGCCTCCAAAAAATCCAACCGCATTCAGCCGAAATATGCCTGAAATGAACGAGAGGAAAAAAGCTGGCCCAACTTTATGGAGCGTTCCGAAATATAGAGCCCAAAATGCGCAGGCCATTCCTATGGATTCCTGATAAGGCGCGACCATAAATAAATGCCACGGCCAGACTGTCATTGCGACCATCGACCATTGAGCGTTTTTTTGCGAGCCTGTGATCTGATATGCCAGCAAACCCAGCCCAAGACTTGCCATAATGCCTGCAAATAGGTTGATGATCAATACGCCTGACCACGGATTGATCCCAATTTGATCCAGGCCCTGAATGATTAGTGACAGGCCCGGTGGAAATGCAATATTCGACTGGCCAATGTTGCCTTCAGAATCTCTCTGCAATTGATATCCAAACCGGCTTAAATGCACAAACCATAATGCATCCCAGTGATACCACCGCTGGGCCCATTCAGGCGACTCCGCTTTTATGATTGCAATCGCCATGTCTCTGGGCTGATTGCGATTCTCCGATCGTTCCAGATCAAAAAATCGTGAACCCAGGATCAATATCAATAAATGAAATACCGATAAAACCAACGCGCTTTGAAATAGACGCTGATTGATTTTTGGAGTGACTGTATCTGGCAGAACCGTCATGAATTTCACGGATCCGCCTATTTTCTATTTTAACAAGCCACGGAAATCAATCACCAATCATGGCATTGATAAACTCTTTTGGATCAAAAGGATGCATGTCGTCCACACCCTCTCCCACACCAATATATTTCACAGGCAGGCCGAGTTGGCGACGAATCGGGATCACAATTCCGCCCTTGGCTGTGCCGTCGAGTTTGGTCAGAATCACTCCGGTACACGTCAGCGATTTCGTAAACACTTCAGCCTGTTTCAAAGCATTCTGACCGATAGTTCCATCCAATACCAGAAGGCACTCGTGAGGTGCGCCCGGAATCTTCTTGGCGATGATATTTCGAATCTTTTCGACCTCACGCATCAGGTGTTCCTGCGTGTGAAGTCTGCCGGCTGTGTCTACGATCAAATAATCCGCATTTCGCGAAAGTGCTCTCTGGCAGGCATCATGCGCCACACTGGCAGGATCTGCGCCGGGGTTCCCTCTGACAATATCTGCCCCGATACGATCGGCCCAGATGCTGAGTTGGTCGGCGGCGGCTGCACGAAACGTGTCGCATGCGGCTAGGACCACGGAATGGCCTTGATCTGTGAGCCGTTTTGAGAGCTTGGCAATCGATGTGGTTTTGCCCGCCCCATTGATTCCGGCAATCAGAATCACTTTGGGGGTTCCGGGAGCAGGCTCTGTGACGACCGGCTCAGGCTGGCCGTCTTCATTGTGTTCGAGCAGGTCGACCAGCCGTTTTTTGAGGAACTCGACCAGGGCGGTGTCGGCGGTCTCGTTGGCAAATCGAATGCGGATGTCTTCAATGATCTGGCTGGTGGCCTTCACTCCGACGTCGGCCTGAATCAGGCGAGATTCGAGGTCGTCCAGCAGATTTTGATCCACCTTGCGCCCGAACCAGCTCCGAAAGTCAAAAAGTCGGGCGGTGCGGGCCAGGCTTGATTTTAGACGTTCCCACCAGGTTGCCATGTTCGCTTCCGTCAGAATCGGTTCAAAGTATTTAAGTGTCGATACAGAAACAGGTTTCTGTATCCGCGTGCGTCATTCCGCAGATGGCTGTTCAGCCTCAGATGTCGGTTCAGACGGTTCGACCAAGGCCACAACCTCAGCCACGACATCCGATTCAACCACCTCAGCTACGACCTCAGCCACAACATCCGGCTCAACAACTTCAGCCACAACCTCTGGCTCGGCAATCACTTCAGGCTCAGGTTCAGGCTGGCCGGGCAATGGGTCGCCGAAGTTGAATGCGGCGGAGTGGCCGGGCAGGAATCGGTCGAGCAGACCGTTGATAAATTTGGTGGAATTGGGCGAGCCATATCGCTTGGCGAGCTCCAGAGCCTCGTTCACTGCCACGTTAGGCGGTGTGTCCTTGCCACCCTTTTGAATCTCGTAAAGACCGATACGCAGAATGTTTCGGTCGAGTGCAGCCATGCGGTCGAGCCGCCAGTTTTCGGCCACAGCTTGAATATGGGCATCCAGTTCAGGCTTATGCGATTCTACACCTTCAATCAAGGCCTTGGTGTAGTCGAGCAAAAGCGGCGTATTTTTCATACGTCGGCGTACAAAAGTGTTTACCTGACGGGCAGGCAGCCCGGGATTCAGGTCTCTTTGGTAGAGCGTTTGCAGAGCCACTTCCCGGCAACGGGTCCGACGCATTCCAAATACCTTCTGTACGTAGCTGACCATCGATCATGCAGACGAGACTCGCCCACCGCGACGGAGATTATCAATACGCATTATAACGAATCATCCTCAAATCAGGTAGGTAAAAGCGATCGCTTCCTCATTATAAAGTTCAAGATTTACAGGAAACCAATCAAAAAACGGGCGTTGCAGGTTCATTCCGGCAACGCCCAGTTTAAAATCCCTCAAAATCGATCAACCCTTAAGGGCCTTTTGAAGGCTGATTCCCATGTCGGCTGGCGAATTGGCCACCACGATACCGGCGTCCAGCAGGGCAGCAATCTTGTCGGAAGCCGCTCCGGAACCGCCGGAAATGATCGCTCCAGCATGGCCCATACGCTTGCCTGAAGGGGCTGTCTGGCCAGCGATAAACGCGGCCATTGGCTTCGTAATCACGCCTGCCTTTTTCAGAGCAGCCGCTTCCTCTTCAGCGTTTCCACCAATTTCGCCCATCATCATGATGGCATCGGTATCAGGGTCGGCTTCGAACATCCGAAGGACGTCCGAGAAGCTGGTCCCGTTGACGGGGTCTCCACCAATACCCACGCATGTGCTTTGACCAATCCCAAGACTTGTAAGCTGCCAAACAGCTTCGTATGTCAGTGTACCAGAACGACTTACCACGCCCACGCGGCCCGGCTTGTGGATATAGCCCGGCATGATCCCGATTTTGCACTGGCCAGGAGTGATCACGCCCGGGCAGTTTGGCCCGATCAGACGGACGTTCGGGCGGTGGGCCTTCAGATAGGCTACGGCTCGAACCATATCCACCACCGGAATGCCTTCGGTGATGGTGATGATCAGCTCAATACCGGCATCGGCGGCTTCCATGATGGAATCGGCCGCAAATGGGGGCGGGACGAAAATCATCGTGGCGTTGGCGCCGGTTTTTTCGACGGCTTCCACGCAGGTGTCGAAAACAGGGGCTCCGACAGCGGTTTGGCCACCACGGCCGGGGGTCACTCCACCGACCAGGTTTGTGCCGTATTCTTTACACTGAGTGGAGTGAAATTCGCCTGCCTTGCCGGTGATGCCCTGGCAAATCAGGCGTGTCTCTTTATTGACCAGAATGCTCATGGTTTGGAATTCTCGAAAATGATCGACTGAATGATTGAGAAAATCAGGCCTGTGCGATGATTGGATCAAATCTGCGAATCAGGCCTGTTCCACTGTTAAATAGAATTGACTTGGATTACTCGCCCTTGGCGGCAGCGACCACTTTCTGGGCGGCGTCTGTCAGGCCCTTGGCGACGATGATCGGGCGACCGCTTTGTGACAGCAGCTCCATGCCCTTCTCCACGTTCGTGCCTTCAAGCCGGACAACCAGAGGCACCCGGAAGTCGATCTCGTCGTAAGCCGCAAGGATGGCCGATGCGATGATATCGCACTTCATAATCCCGCCGAAGATGTTCACCAGAACGGCTTTAACCCGTGGCTCGGCCAGCAGGATACGGAAGCCTTCGAGAACTTGATCCTTGTTGGCTCCGCCGCCGACGTCGAGGAAGTTGGCTGGCTCTCCGCCGTGGTACTTGATCAGGTCCATGGTGGACATGGCCAGACCGGCACCGTTGACCAGACAGGCGATATCGCCGTCCAGATTGACGTAAGAGAGGCCTGACTTGCCGGCCCGAAGCTCGGCTGGATCCTCTTCATCAACGTCGATCATGGCCGCAATTTCCGGGTGACGGAACAGGGCGTTGTCGTCGAAATTCATCTTTCCGTCAAGCGCCATGACTTCACCGGTTTCGGTGACAATCAAAGGATTGATTTCGATCAAAGAGGCGTCGGTTTCAATCGCCAGCTTGACAAGAGCCTTCACAAGGGCAGCACCCTTGGCAGCTGTCTTGCCTTGCAAACCAAGTGCCTTGGCCACTTTACGACCTTGAAAGTCGGCCAGACCGACACCGATGTCGATCGGCTCGCGGTGAATCTTTTCAGGTGTTTCGTGAGCGACCGTCTCAATGTCCACACCGCCCTCGGTGGTGGCCATCAGGACAGGGCACTGCAGGCCGCGATCAATGGCAAGGCCCAGATAAAGCTCTTTGACGATATCGTGACCGACCGTGATCAGGACCTTGTTGATCTTTGAACCCACTTCGCCGGTCTGATAAGTGACCAGGGTTTTGCCAAGCAGGCTGGCGGCAGCGTCTCTGGCTTCTTCAGCCGTTTTTACGAGCTGAACGCCTTTGGCCATGCCCGGGCCACGTTCACGGTTGCCAGAAGCAATTTCGAGGGCAATCTTGCGATCGTCGTCAGGGCCGACCGCGATCCCCTTGCCACGACCGCCCGCATGGACCTGAGCTTTGACCACCTGGAGCGGTGCGCCCAGTTTGGTGAAAGCGGCAAAAGCCTCTTCAGGTGTGCTAACGACAATCCCGTCGGGCGTGGCCACACCGGCAGCACGCATCAATTCTTTGGCCTGATACTCGTGAATTTTCATGGACTTACGGTTCCGGGTGTCCCATTTTCTGAAGTCCGCCCAGATGGATTGGGTCTGAAATCGAGGGCGGGCGGGGTTCTCAAGAACAGAAAATACCAAATCGCGACTGGTTTTGAATAGAACCAAGGGGTCCGCAATCGCGTGACTCTTGACGATGATGATGACGATAACGCCTGTCGGACCCAGATCCGCCACATACCCGGCCCTGCAGGACTTTGCAGGAGCCCAGATTGGTCAACCCACATTGACCTCCTCAAGAATCCAAAATCCGCTAAAATTCTGAAATAATTCCAATTGAAGGGTCTGATCCCGACAATGGTTGATACCGAACAAAAAGGCACAGGCATGGACGCCCGACTCAAACCGCTCGCCATACTCATCGCCGTTGGGACCCTCATGCGACTCGCGCTCGCCGCATGGTTCCCGCTCGGTAATGATGAAGCCTATCACACCTTGTTTCTGAGACATCCACAGGCGTCCTATTTCGATCACCCGCCCATGCTTATGGTGGTGGAATCCGTGGGCATGACACTGCTCGGCCAATCGCCTGAAACCGTCACCTCACTCGGCGCAAGGCTCGGTTTTATCGCTCTTTTTGCTGGCTCCACCTGGCTCATGTTTCGCCTGACCCGCCGTCTGTTTGGACGCGAAGCCGGAATCCTGGCCGCTTTTGCACTCAATCTATCAGCCTATCACACCGTGGCCGCCGGCACGTTTGCCCTGCCTGATGGGCCCCTGCTCTTCTTCTGGCTGCTCACGATGGACAGGCTCGCTGTAGCACTCTCAGCGTCTGAAAAATCTGAAAAAGCCACCGGCGCATGGGTCCAGGTCGGATTGGCATGGGGCCTGGCCATGCTGAGTAAATATCACGCCGTCTTCCTCCCATTTGGGGCCGTTTTATACGTCCTGATCCGCCCCAACTGCCGCCGTACACTGCTCTCAGCCGGCCCGTGGATAGCCGTGCTGGTCGGTTCCATCCTGTTCAGCCCTGTGGTCTGGTGGAACGCCACTCACGACTGGGCTTCGTTCGCCTTCCAAAGTGGTAGAGCCACGGGCGGTGGATTCAACCCAGCCACACTGGCCGGAGCAATCGGGGGCCAGATTGCCTATCTCACGCCATGGATCTGGTGGCCCGCCGTGGCTGGAATCTACGCTCTGGCCAGAGGTCGATTTCCAGACCGCTCTACAGACGATAGCCCTTTAAACTCAAGAGTCTTCCTGCTCTCACTCGCATTGCCAGCCACAATGATTTTTCTTTTCGTAGCGGCTCGCAAGCAGGTCTTGCCACACTGGTCACTGGTTGGCCTGATTCCGGCCTTCCCACTGATCGGCAAGCAATGGGCCGATGCCCTGGCCCAGCCTGAGAGACGCAACGGCACCGTTAGACAGCTCCGGTTTGCGACCGGTTTTGTCGTCATAGCCGCGTTGTTTGTCTCGCTTCATGCACGATTTGGGCTGATCCCATGGGCCAGCCTCGGCCCTGTCGGACAACGGCTTGCCAAGGTGGACATGACGCTCGACGGCCAGATCTGGTCAGGACTCACACGTCAGATGAAGGAGAAGGGCTGGTTGCCTGGCCCTGACGACTTCATTTTTACCAGCCGATGGTATGAGAGCGGCCACCTGGCCCGCGAGCTCGACCCCTCCACCCGAGTGCTTTGCTATAATGCCAAGGATAGTCGAGGGTTTGCCGACTGGGGGCGTCCTGAGGATTTTATTGGTCGAGATGGGATTCTGGTCAGCATGTCGGCCAAGCCCGAGATTGAGCCAGCCTGTTACGACCGCTGGTTCGAGGGGATTGAGCCTCTGGGGACGATTCAGATCGAGGCCAGTGGGATGGTAGTGCGAACGGCCCGGATTTATCGCTGTGTACGCCAGAAAACCGTCTTCCCGTTCGACCGCCGGTTCGACCCCAATCAGCCTCGGCGAATGATCGCGACAAAGCCTGAGGTGAAGTCGGTTCGCTGAGATTCGCCACCTCGGTTGGGATTGGATTTACCTAGCCGGGCTTGGCGATAGCCCCGGTTGGATTGAATTGGATTTACCTAGCCGGGCTTGGTGATAGCCCCGGTTGGATTGAATTGGATTTACCTAGCCGGGCTTGGCGATAGCCCCGGTTGGATTGAATTGGATTTATCTAGCC
>CAMCFM010000139.1 GCA_945874095.1 Candidatus Kuenenia stuttgartensis | reverse complement strand
ATGACCCGCGAGGTGATGGTGGAGAAGTCGCAAAACTGGGACGCTCCGCTTTATGGATTGACCAATTCCAACATCGCAACAGCGCCCCATGTGGTGGCCCTTGATTTTGGGATGAAGTGGAATATCCCAAGGCATCTCGTGTCGCAAGGCTGCAGAGTGACAGTGGTTCCCGGCTCTTTTACGGCTGACCAGATTATGGAACTCCAGCCTGATGGAATCTTTGTATCCAATGGGCCAGGAGATCCTGAGCCACTAGTTGGGGCTGTGTCGTGTCTCACAAGTCTGATCACCAGAGCTGCCGAGAAAAATGGCACGCCAATTTTTGGTATCTGCCTGGGACATCAGCTATTAGGACAGGCACTGGGTGGGAAGACATACAAGTTGAAGTTTGGTCACCGTGGTGCGAATCATCCTGTTCAGGATCGACGCACGGAGAAGGTGGAAATCACAACCCAGAACCACGGGTTTGCTGTGGATCCTTCCAGTTTGCCAAGTCATGTGGATGTAACGCACGTGAATCTGAACGATCAGACGGTGGAAGGCATTCGCCATAACCGCTTGCCCGTTTTCTGTGTGCAATATCACCCGGAAGCGTCGGCTGGGCCTCATGATTCGTCTTATCTGTTCGACGAATTCAAGGCCGAAATTGATCGCAACCGTGGTTGAGTATTGTGTTTGATAAATCAAGAAATAAAAGAGGGCTTCACGGGTGACGTGAAGCCCTTTCTGTTTTAAACCTTACGGCTTTTTGGGGATCGTCAGGTCGATCGCCTTGGTCGATTTTGGCTCGTAGTCAGGAACGACGATGGCCTTGGATCGATCCTTGGTCGGAGGCGCAGTGCGAGTTGCCCCAGCCCCTATGGCTTGCTTTGATTTCTCGCCGGTTGTGGTTTTTTCATTCTTTTTCGCCAGTGATTTCGGCAGTGGGGGCATCTCCTGAGGTGCCAGGAAGGGCAGAACTTCGGTGCGTCGTCCACCGGTCATTTCGATTGTGATCGGAGCGATCGGATTTTGATCAAGATTCACCACGAAAGTCTGCTTCTGATCCTTGCCAGAACCAAGCCGAATGGTTATTTCCAGCTCTGCTGTTCTGACCTTTTTCTTCGGGTCTTCTGGCGAGTTATAGACAGAACTCACCTGAATCTTGTAAGTCCCGTCAAAAGCTCGGGGGCAAAGATAGAGCTCCTCGACATTCTGCTCCATCTTGGTGCCGCGACCGTTGTTCACCAGAGCTCCGCCAAAAACGGTTCTGGGGTGGTCGTAATTCGCTGTGGCTCCAAGCGGTTCGGCAACGCTCAGATCGAGGTCGGCGGTGCCTTTCCACTTCAACTTGACGGAGAGGTCGATCACGCTTGATTCGGCGAGCCTTGTCTGAAGTGCTTTGGCTTCGTCGGAGCGATCATCAGCTCTGAGAGTTTTCGTTAAGGTGTCGCACCTGAGCCTCATCTCGCTGCGAATTCCAGCATCGCGGCCTGGCCAGCCCATCGAGAGAATAGATTCTGCCACATTCGCCATTCTGGCAGGATTCTGGGTCCGCTCTGCCAGCATGATATCCATCAGATAAGGTTCAAGCCGGTGGGGGACCCGTTTTTGAAGCCTTTCGAGAATTTCCCCAAGGTTGGCTTTATAGCCTTCAATACCAACAGGTTCAAGCCAATTTCTGAGTAGCAGAATGTCGGCGACTTGAAACAGGTCGTTGGGGTTCTCTGACTGCCGGGCCAGGTGAGCGGCAAATCCGACCAGCGTTTTGGCCTCATCCATGTCGCCTTTGTTGATGTCGATCGCCACCACAAGCGTATCGTACATCCAGACTTCCGCCAAATCCGAGTGATGGCGGAGATAACCCCTGAGCACACCTTCGATATCACGAAACTTTTTATCGACCCTTAAAATAGCCACTAATGCCAGAACGTCCTCTGGGTCATCGTTTGCTTTAGGATCAGCATAAAACGAATCCCAGAAAGCGATTGGATCTGTTTTCGATTTCCCAAGCTGAGTTTTCGCCGATGGAGTCTTGGCGTTACGCTCCGCAGCCTGCTGCTTTTTTAAGTCGCGATCGGTCGCCGTACCAGACGGTTGTGGCATGGCCCCGGAACGACCAGAACCAAGCCCCTTTTGTGGAGCTTGGTTCTTGGAGTTTGCAGAAGATTTTGCGTTTGGGTTGTTTGGGTAACCCTTGCTTACTTCATTTTTTTTTCCGCGAAGCGATTTGCGCTTTGGCCTTGTTCAGGAGGAGCAGGAGGGACAGCGAACATACCACCACCGCCGCCACCACCCATACCACCACCGCCCATTCCACCACCGCCCATACCACCACCACCCATACCGCCACCGCCCATACCACCGCCCATACCACCACCACCCATACCGCCGCCCATACCGCCACCGCCACCACCCATACCGCCACCCATAGGAGCCATGCCGGTGATGAGGGACATTGGGATCAGGCCGAGGTCGGCGACAGGATAAACGCGACGATCGGTCGGAATATCTTCTGCACCTTGCCAGGAGATGTAGAGCAAGCCGTCCTGAACTGTGTAAGTCAGGTCGAGTTGATCGAGCATGATCTTGAGGCAACGCTTGAGCGGAACACCTTCGAGGTTCAGCTTCACAGGCGATTGCATGGTTTGGTCAGCTTCTTCGAGGCCGATCGGATCGACGTGGATTTGAATCCCGTCATCGTTCGGACCCTGAGTGTTCTGGCGGATATATTTGATCACATCTTCCAGGGGCGTTTCGTTTGCAAACGGCATGGAAAGAGGTTGATCGAGCTTGTCCACAATGGCTTGGCTCTTAGGATCACGCACCACCAAGTCGGCTGAATTGCGATACTTCGCACGCTTTTCCGTGATATCACGGAACTGTTCAGCAGGCGGGTAGGCGATGAAGTTGTAGT
Organism: Candidatus Kuenenia stuttgartensis; assembly: GCA_945874095.1. GTDB lineage: Bacteria > Planctomycetota > Planctomycetia > Isosphaerales > Isosphaeraceae > QWQI01. Next base: position 6,077 of record CAMCFM010000139.1, on the reverse strand, counting down.
CAGGGAATGGAACGGCCGCTCTGTCGACATCAGCCAACGAGAGCATGAAGTTGAATTCCTTGAGATCTTCCCACTCACGGGCCATGGCATAAAAGCCAATTCGAGCGGCAACAACTTCACCAGCAACAGGTGCTAACGCATTTGGCCTCATGGCAGCCGCTTTTTGAGCCAGCAGACGAGCCTGAATGAAGGGCTCAATCGACTGGGCAATGTTGCCGAAGCCACCGGAGTAGATCACGTCGTAAATGCCTTGATCGATCAGATTATCAAACTGATCCATCATCACATCGACGGTTTTGTTCACATCTTCGTAATCTTGCAGTGCGCGAGCGCGGGATTCAGCAATGGCTCCCCGGCGTGCTTCGTCAGCCTGAAGTTCAACAATCCGCTCTTCATCACGTGTGGCAGAGAGGATCGAAGCGGCAATCTCACGGTCGAGTTTGACGCGGACACTTTCTGGAATATCGGGAGCTGAACGGACAACGTTTTGAGCCTGGCGAAGCTCATTCAAAGCGGCTTCGGGATTGTTCCGATTCAGATAATCACGAGCCTTCTGCTGCTTCTGACGCACTTCAGCGGCGAACTGCTGATTACGAACAGCTTCAAGCTGATCGATGTTTTCAAGGGTAGCAGCCCGAGGTTGTGATGCATTGCCTGCAGCGTTCGGAACTGGAGGGGCTTGTGCAGCGCCTTCCTGCTGAGGTCTGAAGGCGATTTGACGCACCTCACCCACTTGGTTCAAGCCAGATTTGGCGTCATTGTTCTTTGGGTCAAGTTTCAAAGCCTGATTGTAAAAATCACGAGCTTGAACAGGGTAACCCTGTGTTTGGGCCTGACGACCCAGTTTGACGAGTTGTTCCGGTAGAGGAACACCGTCGGCGATTGTAATAGAAGCTGTCCCAGTGATCAGCCCGGTCAGGGCTAAGGCAAGGGCCTGTTTTCGCAGTCGGGTTCGGTTCAGCATGTCGCGAGTCTCCATTTCAGCCTTCGACGACGTGGTTCGGATAAGTCCGGGTTAGAGACCTCGCAGCAGCCATGCCGCTCTGGTATCCAACGCATTTCGCGATCGCGCGTTATTCCACCTTGACCGATGTCCCCGGCCATGCACTGAATCCAATATACCACTAAATTCAACTGGCGTCGGATCAAAATTTGGAATCCTTGACCTGTTTCGTGATTTCGGCTGAATGAGTGGATTGGGTTGGCGAGGAGGAGTTCGCAACTTGGGCAAAGTATCGCACAATCATCGAACCATGCCAAGTCATCAGTGACTCGAATTGGTCACGTTTTTGATCAAATGGTCCGATTGTGCAGAATTTGCTTGAGTCTACAGATGCTCATCACTCACCTTATGACTTAAGACGTTCTGGTTATCAGGATTATTCAGTCAGAAGATGAGCGAGAGGTGATCTGGAGATAAAAAAAGACCCGCATGGGATTTGCGGGCCCGTATCAACAAGTTAGAAGATCAAATGAGTCACGATTTGCGATAAATTCGCAAATCAATATGCTTTGGCAACGAGTTGCGACCATGCCGCGATCGCTTCGGCTGTGAGCCGGATTGCGTTCTTTATCACCGCTTTTGGGGCGTTCTCTGGCGGAGTCGTTCGACTTGTCACCAAATCATGATGGTCGGGTTCGACCCTCGACATTGGACTTTGATCCGAGGATAGAATCGCCAGCCATTCTGATTCTGTTGAGACCTCTAAGATGTTATCAGTAATGTCTTTAACAGCGGTTTTTGCGAAGGGGTCGTCAGGTAACGACCAAGACACTTCCTCTGGGCAAACTTCAGCCGTAATCTGCGACCAGTCTCCCAGACTTGAGATCTTGGTGGTCGGCTCTGATAGCTCCATTGAAAATGGGGTTGGGGCGATGTCTGCTTTCATGAATGAAAGGCTGTCCCAAACTCCATCAGGCGACGTGACTCGAATCACTTTAACCACATCGACTTGAGTCAGATCTGAGGCAGGTAAAATTAAATCCTCGGCCGCAGGGGCTGGAGGTAGCGGAAGCTCAACAGGTTTGACACCGATTCTGGCCAAAGCGGCCTTGGCTTCCTGGATTGTAAATTCCAAAGCTTCCCGCGCAAATTCTTCCTGGATCAACTCGAAGGCCAAGTCGGCGGGCGACTCAATCGACTTCGATTCAATCTTTGCAGGTTTAGTAACCACCTCTGTGATTGCGGTCACAGGGACTTCTATGGTGACAGGTGAAATCTCTTTTACGACGATTTCCGTGGATTTGTCAGGAGCCGAAACGGGAATTTCGTTCCTTAAGGTCATGAAAGCATTCGCGATTTCATGATTGACTTCTTTCACAAAAAACTGGCAAGTGCCCATATCGGGCATCGGTAAACTTAACGTGACAACCATTGCCACAAGCAGCATTCGAAGTGCCATGGGAGAATCTCCTCTAACCTGGCAGCGTTGACCCTTATTCCCTCCTTGGTTTTAAGGTCAGCCATTTTTCAGTCGGACAGTTAATCTGTGATCTATCCGTAATTCTTATCGGCTGGATAAAGATTCTGGCTCAGGTCATCTGAGTAAGATCAGAGGCTTGCGTAGTGTAATCGGATTGGCATGGATTCTAAGACTTCAGAAGAGTTTAACGGCTTTGCCGAGCATTCCGATTGCGGAATCATCAGGATTCGTTAAGATGCGACCATCAAGGACGATTCTATCTGTCAGGGAAATGTCATGGCCAAAAAGACGTTAGTCACAGGTGCAGCAGGGTTTATCGGTAGCCACCTGGTGGAAGCACTTGTGCAATCCGGGCATCAGGTCCGCGTTCTCGTTCGATACAACGGCCGAGACGACCGTGGCCACCTTGATCGACTTCCAGCCTCCGTCATGGACCACGTGGAAGTTCACAGAGGCGATCTTAAAGATCCCGAAGCTGTGCGTAAAGCCGTGCGTGGTCAGGAGTGGGTGCTTCATCTTGGCGCTTTGATCGCCATTCCTTACTCCTATCAAAACCCACTCGACGTGGTTCAGACCAACGTTTTGGGAACCACTCATATACTGGATGCATGCCGTGATAGCAGCACCATCGAACGTGCCGTACTGACAAGCACTTCGGAAGTCTATGGGACAGCACAGTATGTGCCAATTGACGAGGCTCACCCACTGGTCGGTCAATCGCCATACGCCGCCACCAAAATCGCATCCGACGCCATGGGGCTTTCCTACTACAGGTCGTTCCAGTTGCCAGTCACCGTGCTTCGCCCGTTTAACACCTTTGGCCCCCGCCAATCCGCCAGGGCGATCATTCCATCGATCATCAGCCAGGTTCTGGTCAGCCCTAAGATCAAGCTCGGTTCGCTCGATCCCCGGCGCGACTTAACTTATGTAAAGGATACGGCTTCCGCCTTTATTGCGATTGCCGGATGTGATGCCGCTTTGGGGCGAACCGTGAACGTTGGCCGGGGCGAGGATCTCACGATCGGCGAACTGGTCGAACGGATTGGACGCCTTATGGGCATTCAAATCGAAGTCGAAACCGACGAGCAACGCGTGCGTCCACAGAAAAGTGAAGTCGGTCGGCTTCTGGCTGGTACGAAACTGGCTCAGGAACTTTTCGACTGGAAGTCTGCTTACACGCTTGATCAAGGCCTGGAAGCGACTATCGAATATGTTCGAAACTACCTGAGCGATTACCGAGTAGGTCAATACACCACCTGACTTTGCGTTCAGGCTGAGGGTGTGTTTCGCTCTTGAATTTCCTTTACAGGAAAGTGCTTGTGTCGCTGACGGATTAGAATCGCTGCGATGATCCAGAGTAGTACGGACCAAGCAACACCATAGATCAGATATGCATCTTTGATCCAAAAAATCATCGCCCAGCCCATGGCCCACGTCCAGACGGCAGCCAGAACGAACCATGGATTTACGATCCAGGCTGTTACGGCCCAGGCAAAGCATGAGAGGCTTGCCCAAACCGGCTTGAACCAGTTGAAATTGTTGGCCTGATCGGCAGATATTTCGCTGTAACTGGTTGCGCTGAATGAGATAATCAGAAATGTGGCCCAGATTCTTGCGAGGATTCCGATCAGTGGAGACGATTTCGCCCAGCCTTTCCCCACAAGCTTGCGGATGATCCAAAGATTGGTCGTCAACTGAACGGACCAGATCAGCAGATAAGGCCCGGCTGCGATCGTTTGGACATACCTGTAAAGTATGTGACAGAATAGGCTTGCCACTAGATGCACTGCTCCAATCATGGCCAGGGTTTCAGGCCATTTTTTGGTCAGCCCGATTTCGATCAGTTCTTTGCGAAGCCGCTGCCAGGCGAGTTCTGACGGATTCAAGTCTGACAGTTTGGAGTTTTCAGCAGGCATTTGCAGCTTCCTCGGATTTGCGATCGTGATATGACTATTATGCATCTCAAAAACCGGATTCATGGAAGTGCTTTCACCTCTATTTTCAAAACTTGCGCAATTCAAGCCATAATATATGATACATTGCACATAATCTAATAGACGATAGACCTAAAAGATGGTTTTGGAGCACTTGCCGCGTGTCAGACAAAACGATTCATATCGAGCGATTACCAAACGGGTTAACGATTGTTGCGGAGCCCATGACGGCATTAAGGTCAGTCGCCATGACCTTGCTGATTCCAGCAGGGGCGATCTACGACCCAATTGGTTTGCAAGGTCGGTCTTCGATGCTGGCTGAATGGCTTCCTCGAGGGGCGGGGCATCGGGACGCTTCCGAAATTCTCGTGGAACTCGATGCACTTGGCGTGAGCCATCAGCAGTCGGCATCAGTCACACATATCAGCCTTTCGGCAGCCATGTTGGGTTCAAGCCTGGGCCCGGCTCTGGAAATCATGGCTGACATGGTACTTAGCCCTCACCTTGGCGAGGAATCGTTTGAGCCGATTCAGGCACTTGCCCTGCAAAGTCTTCAAAGCCTTGAGGATGATCCCGCTTCGTTGGCCATGACTCACCTTCGCCAACGTTATTTTGGAGATCCTTGGGGACGTCATGCTGGCGGCACGCCTGAAGGTCTTCAAGCGATTCGGACATCAGATATCCGCCAGGCTCACTCCGATTTGATTCAGCCTGAGGGGGCGATTCTGGCTGTTGCCGGTTCGATGAACTTCAATCAATTAAAAGATCAGGTTGCCCGCTTGTTTGGAAATTGGAAAGCCAAACCAGTTCCAATTCCCAAAAATAATCCTCCACGAAAACTGGTTGAGCATCTACCCAAAGAAACCAATCAGTGCCAAATCACGATGGCGTTCCCATCAGTTGACATCCAGGCCCCTGATTACTATCAGGCACGTGCTGCCCTTGCAATTCTGGGTGGGTATTCATCGGCCAGACTTTTTACAGAAGTTCGCGAGAAGCGTGGTCTTTGCTATACTGTATATGCAGGCTATGAGGCGATGTACAAACAGGCCGCTGCTGTAATCTATGCCGGAACAGGCGCGGATCGGGCTCAGGAAACTCTGGATGTGACATTGGCTGAACTTGCTCGTCTGAAACGAGATGGGGTTACTGAAGATGAGCTTGACATGATGCGGGCTGGCTTGGTGAGTGGCCTTGTCATGCAGCAGGAGTCGAGCCTTTCGCGGTCAGCTTCACTGGCAAGCGATTTCTATCATCTTGGCAGGGTTAGGCTTATCGACGAGATTCGAGGAGCTTTGGCTCGCCTGTCGGCCGACGATGTCAGCCAGCATGCAGCCGGCCTTGATCTCGAAAACCGGACGATCCTGACCCTTGGCCCACAGTCCCTGAAGATATCATAAGTCGTTCCAATGCTGCCGTATCTGTCATTCAGTGCGATTTGAACAGGAGACACGAACATGCAAGTGGTCAATCTGATTCAACACTTGGTCGACGTCGTCAAGCGCTTCCTTGCAGGCGTTGTTGACCTCACACGTAAAGTCTTGCTGGGCTTCGTTGCGGCTGTGATGGCCGGGATGGGGATGGCATTGATATTGGGGACATTTGTTGCTCTTCTGGCAGCACTTGCCCTTGCTGGAGTCAAGGTGAAGGATGAAGAATTTTCTGAGGATGACGAAACCGTCATCGATATCACTCCTGCCTTGGCCTGATCCAAATTTCC
>CAMCFM010000138.1 GCA_945874095.1 Candidatus Kuenenia stuttgartensis | reverse complement strand
CGCCTGATTTCGAGCCAGCCCACCGGAGATCGCATGGGGGATTACGACCTGAAAGAATTTCGAGGCGTCACCCGATTGTTCCCACTTGGGGGCGTCGTTCTGTTCCCTCATGCCGTGCTTCCGCTCCATATTTTTGAACCAAGATACATCCAAATGATGAACGATGCTCTCCTGAGCGATCGGATCATCACCCTCATTCAGCCCAAATCGCCCATTATTGAGACCACCAACGGCCCTGCCCTTGAGTCGGTGGGCTGTATGGGCCATATCATTCAGCACGAGCGCCTGCCTGATGGACGATTCAACTTGCTCCTTGCGGGCCTGACACGAGTCAAACTGGTGGATGAAATCCGAACCCCGGGAAGGCTTTACAGAGAAGCCAGCGTGAATCTGGTCGAAGAATTCGGTCATTCTGATGTTGCTAAAATCAGTGTTGACGAGCTTTCTGAACGGTTCCTACGGCTGCTCGACAAAACAGGCTATTCTTCAAATTCTGATAAAGACTTACGTCGTGTCTTCAATGAATCCAAAGATCCTTCGATGCTGACCGATCTGGTCGCCCAGTCGCTTGGTCTACCGCCGATGGTCAAACAGGCTTTGCTGAACGAGGCCAATGTCCCAAATCGCCTTGAGCAGATTCTCAGCATCATGCGAATCCTGATGGGCAAGAATTCGGACATCTCCAAAACCGGCGACCGTGATTTCCCACCGAAATTCAGCCAGAACTGACTCTGGCTTTATCGAGAATCTGCTTAGGAGCAGGCCGAGAATAACTTCCGGTTTTTAAAACCAATTAACCGGGGCTATCGCCAAGACCGGCTAGGTAAGAGGCGATAGCCATCGGTGTAACAGGCGATAGCCAACGGTTTCTTGGTTTGAATCTAGCCGCCGGGCGCTAGCCCCCGGTTCGCAAAAGATAATTAACCGGGGCTAGCGATAAGACCGGCTAGGTAAGAGGCGATAGCCATCGGTTTCTTGGTTTGAATCTAGCCGCCGGGCGCTAGCCCCCGGTTCGCAGAAGATTAATAACCGGGATGTATGAATCTAGCCCACGGTTCGCAGAAGATAATGAACCGGGGCTAGCGCCAAGACCGGCTAGGTAAGAGGCGATAGCCATCGGTTTCTTGGTTTGAATCTAGCCGCCGGGCGCTAGCCCTCGGTTCGCAGAAGATTAATAACCGGGATGTATCAATCTAGCCCCCGGTTCGCAGAAGATAATGAACCGGGGCTAGCGCCAAGAGCGGCTAGAGCGGCTAGATAAACCCAAACCAATCAAACCGGGGCTAGCGCCAAGACCGGCTAGATAACAGCCAAGTTCTGCTTGGCCAAGATTGGCCTAAAAACCGGAAGTGATTTTCGGCCTGATCCTTAGCAAATCGCTTTATTCTTATCCCTCAACGGCGGCCTTTTTCAAGGTCTCCAGGCTGATTCGAGCCGTCGCTTCAGCCCCCGGTGTGAAGTCGAAAACTTCGACGGATAGATATCCAGGATATCCAGATTCTTTCAACGATCTGACAATCGGTCCAAAATCAACCGAGCCCATCCCAGGCCCCTTCAGATTGATGTCCTGAGCATGTGCATGACGGGCTTTAGAGCCATGCTTCAGCCATAATTCCGGAACGGAAGTTCCTTGCTCTGACGACTGCGCCTTGACGTCCAGATGAAGCTTGAAATTCGGATGATTCACGCGATCAATCAGCTCATTGGCTTGATCAATCGTGTTCAGGAAGTTCGTTTCGCTTGGCGCCAGAGGCTCCAGGCAAAACGTAACACCTGCATTGGCAAGTGATTCTGTCAGACCTGAAAAAACTTCTTCGGAAAAGTCCAAGGCTTGCTCCTGACTCACACCAGGCAGTAGATCCCTCTGTTTCGGTGATCCAAAGACCATGATCGATCCGCCTAGATCATGAGTACACTGAACCAGCTCTTTCAAGTAATCGAGCGTTTTCTGGCGCACGGCTGCATCGGGAGTGGTCAGATAAAAACCTTCGGTTTTGGCCAATAGCCAGTGCAGGCCGATGCACTCCAAACCGTTGTCGGCCATGATCTTCTTCAGCTCAGAGCGACGCGTGCTTGAGACATCGGTAATCAACGGGGCCAGCGTAAAAGGAGCGATTTCCAGACCATCGTAGCCAATCACCTTGGCGGATTTGCAGACGTCTGCAAAATCCCAGTTCTCAAAGAGTTCGTTGCATATCCCGAATTTCATGACCTTTAGATCCTTTTCGTCGTTCTTGGTTTGATGATTCCTGACGATTTACGATGGATTCGAACTGACCAGCGATTTAGCGGCTTCAAACGTGTTGCGTAAAAGCATGGCGATCGTCAATGGCCCGACTCCGCCCGGCACTGGTGTGATGGCTGAAGCCACTTCTGAAGCCTCTGCAAAATCGACATCACCACAAAGTGATCCATCAGCTCGCCGGTGAATTCCGACATCAATCACCACGGCACCAGGCTTGATCCAACTGCCTTTGACCATCTCAGGCTGACCGGCCGCGACGACCAGAATATCGGCCTCCCGGCACAGTCCCGGCATATCCTCAGAGGCTGTGTGGGCAATGGTTACGGTGGCATCGCCGCCTTCACCTTTGGCCATTAACAGAAGAGCCATCGGCTTACCGACGATGTTCGATCGACCCACCACCACCACGCGTTTGCCTTTGGTCGGAATGGACTCTCGAATGAGTAGTTCTTTGACCCCTAAAGGTGTACATGGAACGAGTTTGGGTGTCCCCAGAGCGAGTAGCCCCATATTCACAGGATGAAACCCGTCGGCATCCTTTTCCGGACGAATCCGGCGGAGGATCTGCTCGCTATCCAAATGTTTTGGCAGGGGCAACTGGACCAGAATTCCGTGGACGGCTGGATTGGCGTTAAGTTTTTCCACTTCGTCCACAAGTGCTTGCTGGCTAATGTCTGAGGGCATCTCAATGAGATGATCTTCAAATCCGGCAGAGTGGGCGGCCTTGCGCTTATTGCGTACATAAACCATAGAGGCTGGTTCGGCGCCTACCAAAACCACGGCGAGTCCAGGTTTCACTCCAGTGACGGCCGACCACGCCTGAACTTCTTGAGCAAGCTCCGCTTGCAGACGATTGGCCAGGGCTTTGCCATCCAGGATTCGGGCGTTCGGCACAGGGGAACCTCTTCCGCGTTTCAAAAATCGTCAAGACTCGAACTTGTTCCTTATGATAAGCTGAATCCGCAAAAAGCCCAATAGCTGGGAACGAAGGAGCGTGAAAGTGTGAATACGGAAAATCAGGCCAATCCGGCCCCGACGGATCTCGAACTTTTCCGCACAATCTGGAGATTGGCTCTGCCAGTGCTGATTCAGCAGGCTTTGATCTATCTCGTCGGACTCTCTGACACGCTCATCACAGGCTGGTATCTCTCGTCTGACGACCTTGCGGCCGTCACTGTGGCCACTTATATTTCCTGGTTCATGGGCGGGTTACTCGCCGTAGTTTCAGCCGGAGCCTCTGCACTGGTGGCTCGTATGACCGGCGCCGGCGATCGCGACGAAGCCAATCGGATCACCGGTGTGGCCATGAGTTTAGGACTCGTTGCAGGCTTCTTTATCCAGTTTTTCGGAATCATTCTGGCCAGGTCCATCGTCCTGGGCATGAACATGTCAGGCGATTCTGCCGAAGCCGCAATCACTTACTTCCAGATCATCGTTGCTGTGGGCCCACTCATCGCGATCCGAATCGTCGGCATGTCCTGCCTGGCCGGGGCGGGCGATACTCGAACCGGGTCGATGGTCATGGGCGTTGTCAATCTGATTAATGTGATATTAAGCTGGGCACTCGTTGTCGGCTTTATGGGACTGCCCAAGTGGGGCATTGCAGGCGTGGCCGCCGGCACAGCCATCGGTGAAGGCGTGGGTGGGATTTTAATTTTAATGGCATTAATCAAAGGCAGGGGCGGTTTAAGGCTGAAGCGATCCACAATCAAACCATGCTGGGAACGGACACGACGGATTGTTCGCATCAGCCTTCCTACCGTAGGTGAAACCGCTACGGGAATCACTGGTCAACTCTGGTTTTTGTCGTTGATCAATCGGCTCGGAGCCGTTTCGACAGCCGCACACGGAGTTGCAATCAAATGCGAGTCCATCGCTTATCTCATGGTGGGTGGATTTGCAGCCCCTGCCGGCATCCTTGCAGGCCAATATCTGGGCGCCAATCGTCCAGAACTTGCCAAACGAGCCGCAAATATGTGCCTTCTGCTCGGTAATGTCTTATTGGCATTTATGGGCGTGACAATGTTTTTTCTGGATGAAGAAATGTTTCAGCTTTTTCTGGGATCAGGCAAACCCGAACTCATCGCAACCGGCGCACCCATGCTACCAGTCGTTGCATTTGCCATGCCCGGCCTGGCCACAATCAATGTACTGGCCACCACATTTCGTGGAGCAGGTGAAACCAGAACGCCTTGGTATAATGCAACAATCGGATTTTTCCTGTTCCGTATTCCAGTCACTTATATTCTCGCGCGGCCTGAAGATGGCTCTTTCTGGGCCATGGGCTTAAAGGGAGCTTGGGTCGCAATGCTCGTCGACTTAAATCTCAGGGGCCTTTTGCTTGCCATCAAATATTTTAAAGGCGGATGGACGAATACAAAGATTTAATTCAACCGCTCGAACCTGTGGCTTGCATCGACCTGCGAATCATTTCTGACAATACCCCCATATCGATCTGGGCTATCGAGGTAATATACAAACAGCTCTTAGCCGTCTTGTATTTCCCGAGATTTTCAAGAAACTCTGAATAATCAGCAATTCCGGGCATGAAATAAAGGCTGAAATTTGCCTTTCTGGGCGAGAATCCGGCCTGAAAGAAATCACCCTCTCGACCTGACTCATATTTATAATGATAATGCCCGAACCCGACAATCGCAGGCCCCCACATCACAGCGGGCAAGCCCGTGGCCGTTTCAAACAAGTCACAAAGCTGATGAGCCTCGCGACGTTTTTTCTCATTTTCAATCGTATCCAGAAAGGACCTGACGTTCCCATCATGCGCTTTTGTTTTCAATTCGGCCAATGTATCAACTCCTGTTCATAAAAATCAGGTGATTGTATTTCTGGCCTTGGGCTGATTCCAGACCGCTCTCAACTCTGGATTCAATCCGGCAGCCATCGCCAGAATCTCTACCGGGTGGTGACTTCGTTTGGTAATCCCCTGCTCCATTTGCATGCGGCAGCTCAGGCATTCCGTCATACCCACATCAATATCGTCGTCCTTGAGCCGGGCACGCAACTGATGACCAATCCTCAGGCTCTTACGGAAGTTGGAACGCGAAAATCCAAACGGACCGGCGATTCCTGAACAGCCTTTGTCGATAAATTCCAAAGAAACTCCTGGAACTCGTTTCACAAGGTCAAACCCAGGCTTTCCTACATCAAGGGCCCGCAAATGACAGGGCTGATGATACCCGATCCGCCCATGCAAAATATGGCGTGATTCAGGCAAAAGGCCACGCTCAGCCATCCCGGCCAGGTAAGTGCTCAGCTCCAGAGTATTATCCGCGACCAGGCGGGCATCAAGGTCATCCGTCAGACGCGGGTAAAAATCGCGGATCACCATCGCCGAAGTTGGCTCAATGCAAACAATTGTGTAGCCATCCCTTACAGCGTTACCAAGCACTCGGAGATTGGCCCTGACCAATTCGCGTGCCCGGTCCAGATCGCCCACCACCAGGGCTGGCATGCCCGAAGATCGCTGACGGCTCGGCACGTAAACATTTACGCCGGCCCATTTCAGGAATTCGACCGTGGTTTCCGCTAGATCCTGATCAAAGTGGTTGGTCAAAATATCAAGAAACAAAGCCACTCGGGGGCCCTGCATTTGAGGCCTGGGACGACACCAGCCTCGCGAATCGGCCCTGTGAATAAACGACCATCGCCGAACGGCTGGAAGTCGCCGATGCTTTGATAATCCTGTGACCTTCTCAAGCAGCCATCTCGACTGACCATGGCTCAGAATTGCATTAGCTATGACCGGGAAAAAACTCGACATTCTGGCCAGAACATCGACCCGGGAAAGCCAGAAATCTTTCGGAGCAAGCCCGTGGTTCGCCACCGCTGCCGCTTTGGCTTCAATCATGAGTCCTGAAATATCCACCCCTGCCGGGCATTCCGATCGGCACATCTGACAATGAAAACAGGCCTCAGCAGCCTCTTTAACCTGCTCAGAACCCCACAATGTCGGGTCGATGGTGCCTGCCGTAACCTGACGGATCAGGCCTGCCAAGGCTCTCGGCGAAGACGATTCTGCTCGATCACCCCGAAAACTCGGGCACATCCGGCTCGTTGGCTCCACGGACCGACACGCGCCGCAAGAATTACAGGCCGATGCCGACAGTTGCGGCCCTCGATCTTCAGGCCAGTTTAAATCTGGTTCCAGCACTGGCAGGAACGGAAATGTGTCGATGGTCGATTCAGGATCGAGCATCCTCAATGCAATTTTTGATTTAGGTAGTGCCGGGTTCAGCATCGGATTGGGGCCGGCTGGTATCGATAAAACCCGTAACTTTAAATCGGGCCTGGGCTCGCCGGGCAAAGCCTCTGGATTAAGCCTCCCGCCCGTGTCAAACGATGTCTTGATCTCGCGCCAAACAGGTCTCAGGTCGGCAAATTGTCTGGTCAGTGCCGATCCACGAACGCGTCTCAGCCAAGGCTCCACACCACGTATTACACCGTTTGACTTTAATGTCAAATCCGCCAGCGAATCAAGCCAGCCTGCAATTTGATGTTCGTCTATGGACTGAGTCGGGTCAAAAATCGGATCCACCACAATGCGGCCTGTGAGCGGCGAAACCGTCATGCCCACATTCAATCGTGCCATCTGCGATGCGGCCGCAATTTGTGACAATAGCCCGGAAACCGCCTCAGGCTTGACTGTGATCGACTCAAAAACCGGTCGGGTCAAGGCTGCTCCAGGCCGTCCGCCCAGCGCTGATCTGGCAGCAAATCGCCATTGACCAAGCGGATGTTGCGATTGAGCAACCACTTGTGTTCGAATATATGCGGCATTCGGTTGAAATTTTGATTGCAATTCGCCAACAATTTTTTCAGCCGAAAATTCATCATCAACACCCCACCGTACCACAGCCGCAACCGGTGTAGGATCGGGGAAAAACGATTTCAACTCGCCCTGATGATCGCATGCCAGGGCAATGCTCCTCCAATCCATAATCTCAGCCGATTCGAGAGATTCCTGACACGGTAATTTCAAGCATTGATCGGCGGCTCGCTCGGGCAGATCAAATCCAATCACAGCCCAGGCTGACCAACGACGCACCGGAACCGTGCGTAAAGTGGCTTCGAGGATCACTCCAAGTGTTCCTCTGGCCCCTGCCAGAATTCTCTGGGGGTTCAAAATTCTCTGACGGCTGTCCATCAATCCCGCCAGAACCATCCCCGACTGATCTGCCCATGTTTCATTGGACGCAACATCACATAAATCCATTCGCCACTGAGCAATGCGAGTGAGCCTGGCCATCAGGCCCGACTCGTCAGGGTCGGCCTCACCGATCTCGTCCGAGACCACCATCGGCCTTGGTCCAAGTTCCAGAATCGACCCATTTGCCAACGCCAGTCTGGCATGAAGAATTTGATCCGCAACAGTGCCTTCAACCGGACTTGTTGAACTGCCCAGACTACTGATCCAACCACCGATCGTCGATTCCTCGGAACCTGAAGGCACTGCCGACAACCTTCGCCCGCGTTCGCCCAGAATCGAGTTCACTTCCGCCAGTGTTGCACCTGCCTGAACCGTGATCCAATCAGGACCAATATCCACAATTCGCCGCAAATGCCGCGAACAATCCAAAATAATTCCTGCCCCCAGACACTCGCCTGTTACGCCCTGCCCTGCCCCTCGAGGATGCACGCTAAGCCCTTGCTCTGCCGCGTATACCAACACGGCCACCACCTCAGTCTCTTCGCGGGGGGCCACCATGGCCAGCGGCTTTTGTTCCCAGACGCCAGCATCGCCAGCGAACGACGCCAAAGTGACTGCACTGATGCTCAACTCGCCCCGCACAACGTCACGCAGGTCGTCCCTCACCAGATTCTGTACCTTCTCTTTAGACATGGCGAGGGACAATTCTCTCTGACTTTGTTATTTTTTGTACCTGACTTATCTCAAATCACAGTCATGCCTTACGCACATTGGATCAATGCTTGACAGACTTAGTCTGACGTTCCTTGAGCTCTGCCACCCGCATCCGCTCCTGACGAAACGTTTCACCAACCTCCAGATCAAACGGCTCAAATCGCCCCAATGGCTTCACATCAGGGCCACGCATCTGCCCTAAACATCGGTAGCACATGGCGACGTCGGAAACTTTTTTCCACAAAATCAGGTCAAGCAAAGCAGACCCCATCAACACAGCATAGGCCGCCAGTGGGCGGACATAATACCAGTAATATGTGGCCCACGCAAAGCCTGCAACCACGATGGTCACACCCAGCCCCTGAGGGAAGTCTTTCTGGATGTAAAGCTTTTCAGTACCACAGTATGGGCAATGACAGACACCTTCAGGAGTGACGCTTCCCGCCTTCGCCTGACGCTTGTACTGGCAACTTTGGCAAACGAATTCGGTCGCGGAGTCGGCGTTTTTCACGCGACCAACCGCCCGACATTCCGGACACTCAAACGTCAGCTCCATCGAACCCCCAAAATACAGGCCTCATTCACTGTTCATGCTTCTGATCTATTAGAATATCGCATATTTTAAGGCGCCTTGGCAAGCCATTCAGGCCAACTTAAAAATCACCGCAAAAGTATAAAAACTTCAAAAAGCCAAATCCTCTTTATTAAAAAGATATTTACGAATATGATTCTCCATCAAAATCGCGTATATTAATCCTCGATCGCATGTGGCACGAATCGGCTAAAATTCGTGGTGATCGGGCCATCGTCCTCGCGAATTCCAATGCCTGCACACTCACCACCAATCACCCACCCGCCAATCACTGGCCTCATGCCCTGATATTCCGGCAAGGGGGC